>JAITST010000458.1 GCA_031287585.1 Planctomycetaceae bacterium
CCGTGTGGAAACTCTGGGATTCGTTTGGGATAGCAGAGGCGGAAATGATTGGTTACTGGGACAAAGCCTGCCCCGTCAAAACCAATCACCCGAATGTGAAGGCAACGGTTTATGTCCGCAATGGCAAAACGCTGATAAGCATTGGCAATTTCGACAAGGAAGACCAACAAGTGCGTTTGTCGTTTGATTGGAAAAAATTAGGTCTCGACCCGGCGAAAGCGGTATTGGAAGCGCCTTTGGTGGAGGATTTCCAAGAGGCAAAGACATTCAAGCCCGATGAGCTTATTCCGGTGAAAAGTAAAGAAGGGTGGTTGTTGATTCTAAAATAATAGATCAAGTAATGGAATCATCAAAGAAATTTGAATTTTATAATCAGGCAACATCTAAAAACTTTATCCTTTCGTCCAGCAAGTTCCTAATTTTGGTATTGTCAATTCAGTATAGAAGTCCAGTCTTTGCTGTTGTACAATTGGCACAACAGCAAAGGGACGTGTTCTAAACTCATTGGATAATGTAATTAATCATTGAATTATCCAATTCCATCCGAAACACCAGAAGTTGATGACGATTCCTACGCAGATTTTATGCATCTGTTCCGTCTTCGAAAACCGAATCCCTTTTCTCACCAATCGGCTGCACCAAGTCCGTAACGACAAATGCTTACGCTCTATCTTTTGCGTGTTCTTTTTCGACACAACCAATGTCTCCGAATCAAATCGCTAGTAATAAGCATAGTTACCGTCCGTATAAACTTTGCTGATATTTAACGGCGAAAGCAATGCCAGCAACTTGTCAAGATTACCGTGTTCCCGCGTTCCAAACCAGAACGCAACCGCCTTGCCAGTATCGTGGGAGATTGCCGTGATACTTGAGCCGTTGACGGTCTGTCGATGAATGTCGGATTTCACATCGGGCTTGCACGCGTTATAGGTGTACTCTTCGTAGAAGGTCTGATGCAGACATTTTGGAGTTTTGCAAATATACATTTTTGCTTCTCGTTGTTCGTACCGTTTTTTCCAACATTTATACTTTCGCAAAACGGACACCTTAACGCAACTCAAACCATTCTTCCCGCCTCCTTGATAATGTGATAAACGAACTTAAAGCAGTGTAAACATTTTGGGAGTGGTTGTCAAGACAATAAGTTTAGAACATAACCTTTCCGCTTCAGAAAATCGACTACTTTCATGTAATCCTCTTTAGAACCAAATCCTCAATTGACTCTTGTTTCATTTCTTGCTACAAGATGAACAAACGTACCAATGCTATTCGTGTAAAGATTGTCGGATCCATACTCTAAAATCCTCGAACACTTCCGGCTTGTTATCGGGAAATGCCCAAAGCAAAGGGGTCATATTTCCTTTACCTTTGGCATTCACATCTGCTCCATTGGCAACGAGCCGGTCTATTTTCTTTATATCTTTTGCTTCAATAGCCCTGCACAAAGCAATGACTTTCGGATCGTCGAAATAATCTTCGGCTTTCCAATTGAACTTGGAATACCAAGATGAAGATGCACTACATCCATTAACAACCGCAAAGGACACCATGATGATTAATAATTTATTTATTATCTGGTGCATTTTCTCAAAATAAAACATTTTCTAACTCACTTTCAATCGAATTATGGAAAAGGATATTACTCAACAACAAAAACTTAGGCATCTTCTAAAAATGCACCTGTTCATTATCAATGCTTAAAATGCCGCCGCCCTGTGAATATCATTGACAGACCGTACTTGTTGCATGCCTCAATTGAAGCATCGTCTTTTCTACTGCCGCCGGGTTGGATTATTGAAACTACTCCGTTCGCGGCGGCGAGTTCTATTGAGTCGGGAAACGGGAAAAACGCGTCGCTCGCCAGCACCGCTCCTTTAACGCGGTTGCCCGCTTTCTTCAACGAAACCTCTACCGAATCAACACGGCTCATCTGTCCCGCACCCGCTCCGAGCAACATCCGGTTTTTCGCAACCGTTATCGCGTTCGACTTCACGTGACGTACAAGTTCCCACGCAAAACGCAAATCGTTCATCTGCTCGGCTGTCGGTTTTTGTTCAGTCACAACCGTCCATTCCGATTCAGGGTCAGTCAACACGTCCGCTTCCTGATACAACGCACCGCCTTCGAGCGGACGCACCGCCCACCGTTTCGGCGCGGCACCAAACTGCCCACATTGCAAAAGCCGAACGTTTTCCTTCCATTTCGGTTGCGTCTTCAAAATTTCAATTGCGTCCGGTAGAAACTCCGGTGCAACAATCGCTTCGACAAACAAACCGGGTGTCGCGAGATATTCCGCCGACGGCTTATCAACCGGACAATTAAACCCAATCACACTACCGAACGCACTCATCGGGTCGCCTTCCATCGCGTTCTTCACCGCCTCCGATGCCGTTGCCGCTATCGCCGCACCGCACGGATTGTTATGTTTCAATACCGCGACTGCCGGTTCACGAAACCCGCGAACAATCGCGAGTGCCGAATCAATATCAAGAATGTTGTTGTACGAAAGTTCTTTGCCATTCAACTGACGTGCCGTGACGACACTCGGTCCTTTATATTTTTTGTCAACATACACGGCGGCTTGCTGGTGCGGATTCTCGCCGTAACGCAATACCGTCCCGCGTGAGAACGTCATCGAAAGACTTGCCGGAAACGCCGCCCCTTCCTCGCTGCGTTCGATGAAGTATTGCGAAATCGCGGTATCGTATGCTCCCGTATGAGTGAATGCGTCTTTGGCGAGACTACGGCGGAGTTGCAACGTTGTCGAACCGTTACGTTTGATTTCGTCGAGTACCGACGAATACTGTTCAGGTGACGTAACTATCGTTACGAATTTGTGATTTTTAGCCGCAGCGCGGACCATCGTCGGTCCGCCGATGTCGATGTTTTCGATTGCTTCCTCATCGGTCACACCTTCGTGGGCGACAGTTGCCTCGAACGGATAGAGGTTGACGACGACGAGTTCAAAACAATTGATTTTGTGTTCGGCGACTGCGTTCATATCTTCGATGTTGTCACGCCGACAAAGAATACCGCCGTGAACTTTCGGATGCAAAGTTTTGAGCCGCCCATCCATCATTTCGGGAAAACCTGTGTACTCGCTGACATCAATAACGGGAATTTTTTCGTTCAATAAATGTTTACGCGTTCCGCCGGTACTATAAATCTCGACACCAAGTTCAGTCAATGCCTTCGCAAACGCCGCAAGCCCCATTTTGTCGCTAACACTAATCAAAGCACGTTTTATTTTGGGAGAATCCATAGGAGTAATCGTATTAAGTTGTGAACAAAGTTACAATAAACAATGTTCACAATGATAACCTGAAACATGCGGCAGGTCAAGGGGACGGATAAATTTTCGCGTACAGAAAAATTGGGATAAAGTGTTGGGGTGTAGAATATACGCCCCAACTATGATTACTCATTTTCCCGTCAGTTTAAATTCAATCTCAATAAACTTTTCCGATTTCGGGAACAGTCTGAAATATCGGTCACGCGGCGCATACTGGATAGTAACCGCCTGACGCTCCGCAAACGACTTAATCTCTTCATCGTCACCAATTGAGTACGTTAACTCGAACGTTTTTACAACACCGTTAATGGGGTCGCCAAAAAGGTCGTTGCCCGGCAGAAAATTGATAAGTTGGTCGCCAACAAGATACTTATTAACGATTGGTGCAACATCAATCCACTTGTCGTTAGCACCATATTCCGCGTTGGTAATATCAAGTTTCTTACGCGGTTTAGGAACAACAAGCGTCGAGTTTCCCGACCACTTAACAGCCGCTTTGCTATACTGCAACGCAAAAGACACCGGCTTGCCGCCAGTAGCAGCAACTGGCAAATGACGTTCGTTAGCAAACTCAAAACCAACACCAAGTTTTCCATCGGCAAGTAAAGCCGATTCAACACGATAGGTAGCAGTAGTTTTGTCTGCCTTAACAGTAACAGAGACATTAACGTCTTTCAACTTGAACGATTCAGTTTCATCAACCAACTTCAATTCCGAGCCGTCAGCATCCAGCAAAGCAAACCGCACCGCTTTAGCAGCACCATCCTGCCCAAAAGCAACTGCACCAAACAAAACAAACAAAGTACAAAAAAAGTAACGACACATAGTAAACCTTTCAAAATGAGGGTGTAAAAGAAAAACCAAACAACCCAAAGATTCTAACAGAAAATCCACAAAAGGCAAGAGAGGGAAAGAATTACATATTATTTTAGGGGGTGTAAAAATAAATGGGGGTATCCATTGTTTTTACACACCCACGCACTCGCGACTTGACATTGTTACAAAGCCGTTGCCAAAAAGTAAGCGGGTTATTGCGAATTCCCTTCTCACAAACCTGCACCGTGAAGCCGCGTTCCTTCAAGTCCGATTGAATCGGATTTCGTTCACTGCCGACGTACGCCGAATCCGCGTAGGACTCCTCGCCCTCGCAACGCGGCACCGGCGGCATTAAATCCAAGCATTCCATACTGTCGTGAACCGATGCCGCCGTTACCGTATAGTCAAGGCTGTACTTCGTTTCCGTATCGACCAACACGTGATTCTTGTAACCAAAATGTTCTTCGTCACCCTTCTTCGCGTGACGTGCGTCGGTATCTTTGTGAGAGCCGACGCGAGGATCCGCGATAAACTCGGCGGGAACAATCCCGTTTTTGATTTGTGCATTTTGCTCACGAGTGTTACGTTGTACCGGAACTTCGACAAACGTGCTGTCCATAATACAGCCGCATTTCACTTCGATACCTTGTTTGAATAACTCCTCGTTGTACAAGTCGAACAGATGACGCTCCATATTTTCCGACTTGAGTGTTTCGGCAAAAAGCCAAATCGTACTGGCATCGGGAACTGTGTCGGCAAAGGT
>JAITST010000467.1 GCA_031287585.1 Planctomycetaceae bacterium
ACCTTTGCCGACACAGTTCCCGATGCCAGTACGATTTGGCTTTTTGCCGAAACACTCAAGTCGGAAAATATGGAGCGTCATCTGTTCGACTTGTACAACGAGGAGTTATTCAAACAAGGGATTGAGGTGAAACGCGGCTGTATTATGGACAGCACGTTTGTCGAAGTTCCGGTACAACGTAACACTCGTGAGCAAAATGCACAAATCAAAAACGGGATTGTTCCCGCCGAGTTTATCGAAAATCCTTATATATTAAATGTCAATTTATTGACGTTGCAAGGTATACCAAAAAATAACCGATGTCCTGAAAATATACGTTCCCGCCGGAAGAAAAATTGGGAAAGGGCAGTCAACGGAGTACTTTATCGTAATTCCGAAACGTAGTCAAGACCGTTTAAAAGGATCTTTCACTGATTACTTTCTTCGGCGTTTTTCGCCAACGCACAACGTCAAATTGTTACCGTTTGGGCTTTGGGGCGGTAAAACTTTTATTTTCTGTGTTTCTACCATCGGTTCGTTTTTATTTAGTTTGCCGACGGAATTAGGACGTTGACATATTCATTGAAATCGTTTATGATACTGCCTGTTTATTCCCTTCCTCATTTTTTTCTCTAATCAGTTTTTAATTATGAAACGTATCATTTTATCACTCACTGTTGTGCTTTCGTCAACTTTTGTTTTTGCACAGGATAACTGGCAAGCGGAGGCGAACTCTCGTATCGAACAGCACCGCAAGGAAAATGTTGTTATTACCGTTGTGCAGAACGGTAATGTTGTTGACGGTGCAACGGTTGAACTTCAGATGTTGCGGAATGAATTTTTGTTTGGGGCTAACATTTTTATGTGGGGACATTGTAACTCGGACGCTGCTAACGACGCTTACAAAAAACTGTACGCCGATTTGTATAACTTCGCTACGCTTGGTTTTTACTGGTGGGACTACGAAGGCGAGAAAGACGCACCGAAGTACGATTACTCAGATCGTGTTGCTGAATGGTGTGCGAAGAACGGGATTCGGGCAAAAGGACATCCGCTTGCGTGGAATTTTGTTGACCCGAGTTGGGTGAAGGACATTGATGACGATGAGTTATATCGTCGGCAGATAGAACGGATAACAAAATGTGCTGAGCGTTTTCGCGGCAAGATTAAGGTTTGGGATGTTATTAACGAAGTCACAAATTGGGATGATGAATATTGTCTGAAAAACGCAGCGAGATTGAGTAAGTTGATGAAGCAGCATACGCCGGTTGAATTTACGAAGGCGTGTTTCGCCGCTGCGAGAAAAGGGAATCCGTCTGCGGTTTTGCTGATTAACGATTACGTTACGAGTGCGAAATATGTAGAACTTATCGAAAAGATTGTCGATGCCGATGGCAAACCGTTGTACGATGCGATTGGTATTCAGAGTCACATGCACGGAGGCGTGTGGAACAACAAAGAGATATGGGATACTTGCGAACGGTTCGCGGGATTCGGGAAGCCGCTACACTTCACGGAACTGACGATTATCTCAACGACGGAAAAATTTGACTGGGGTAAGAGACCAACGCTGCCAACGAGTGACGAAGGTGAGCGGAGGCAGCGTGACGATGTTGTGCGTGTCTATACTATGTTGTTCTCGCATCCGTCGGTTGAAGCGATAACGTGGTGGGACTTCAGCGATCAGGGAGCATGGATGAATTCACCTGCGGGAATGTTGCGAAAGGATATGTCGCCCAAACCGGCGTATGAAGCGTTGCGTAAACTGATAAAAGAAACGTGGACAACAAACGAAACAAAGAAAACCGACAACACCGGCACGACAAAACTACGAGCGTTTCGCGGTGATTACAGTGTAACGGTAACGTTGCCAAACGGCATAAAACGTGAGACGGCGGTGAAGATAACAAAGGATAAGAAGGAGTTCAGAGTTGAACTGGATTGAGTGATTTGGCTCTTATACTGCCGCTCGTCAGGATTTTGATTTCTATCATAGTTGTTGACTTTGTTAATAAGGTACTCAAGAAAATTGTTGCTAGTTACGAACAAAAACAGATTATTAGAAAACTGGAAAATACTCTGACCAACTTGAACGAATGTTTACATTTCAAGAGTACAACAACCCACAAAGGAACTTGAAAAATATGAATAACGGCACCAAACTCACCCTTCACACCCCGTCCATTGCGGACGCGAACTTCGCTGCCCTCGCGGCTTTATTTCCGAACGCCGTCACCGAGACCGTTGACGAAAACGGCAACGTTGTTCGCGCCGTTGATGCTGACGTGTTGCGTCAGGAAATCAACGCCGCCGTTGTTTCAGGTAAAGAGGAGCGTTATCAATTCACCTGGCCCGATAAGAAAAAGTCCGTGCTGATTGCCAACGCACCGATTGCTGCGACGCTGCGTCCGTGCCGAAAAGAGAGTGTGGATTTTGACAATACGGAAAACCTCTACATTGAGGGCGACAACCTTGACGTGCTGAAGCTGCTCCGCGAAACGTACCTGAACCGCGTGAAAATGATATACATCGACCCGCCGTATAACACGGGTCACGATTTCGTGTATGAGGACGACTTCGCAGAGGACGCGGGCGACTTTTTGCGTCGCGACGGGCAGTACGACGAGCAGGGCAACCGCGTTTCGGTGAACCTCGACAGCAACGGCCGTTTCCACACGGACTGGCTGAATATGATTTATCCGCGTTTGCGCATTGCGCGTGATTTGCTAACGCAAGACGGCGTGATTTTTATTAGCATTGACGACAACGAAGTTGAGAATCTTCGTAAGGTGTGCAATGATGTTTTTGGTTCACAGAATTTTGTGGCTCAGTTAGTTTGGCAACGAGCATTTTCGCCTAAGAATGATGCACGTTTCATTTCTAATAGTCATGATTATGTAATTATGTGCGTGAAGAACATTGATAGTTTTGTTATTGGAAGACTTCCCCGCACTGAAGAAGCAAATGCACGATACTCAAACCCGGATAACGACCCCCGTGGCGTTTGGATGTCGAGCGATATTTCAGTTAAGACTTACAATCCGAATACGGATTACCCAATCACCGCCCCTTCGGGGCGAGTGATTGAGCCTCCAACAGGGCGCTGTTGGAGTCTCTCCAAAAATGAATTTTTGGAGAGACTCCATGATAATCGGATTTGGTTTGGTGATGACGGAAATGGCGCACCGCGAATCAAGCGTTTCTTATCTGACCTGAAATTTGACGGTATGGCTCCTACGTCTATTATGCTTCATAAAGATGTTGGTCATAGTCAGGAGGGTTCACAGGAAGTAACAAAGCTGCTTGAAGCAGGTGCATTTGACGGTCCCAAGCCTGTTAGATTGTTGCGCCGTCTTTTAACACTTGCTAATCTTGAAAAAGACAGCATCATCCTCGACTTCTTCTCCGGTTCCGCCACGACCGCTCACGCGGTTATGCAGATCAACGCCGAAGATGGCGGCAATCGCAAGTTTATTATGGTGCAGTTGCCCGAAGTCTGCGACGTGAAATCCGAAGCGGCAAAGGCGGGATATGCGAATATTTGCGAAATCGGCAAGGAGCGTATCCGCCGCGCCGGGGCGAAAATCAAAGCCGACAGCCCCATGACAACAGACGACCTTGACGTGGGTTTCCGCGTCCTCAAACTGGACAGCACGAATATGAAAGACGTGTACTACACGCCCGATGAGTACGCGCAGATGAATTTCAGCTTTGACGGGTTGGCGGACAACATCAAGGAGGACCGAACGGCAGAGGATTTGCTCTTTCAGGTGCTGCTCGACCTGGGGATTTTGCTTTCGAGTAAGATTGAAATGCGGAAAATCGGCGGCAAAAAGGTGTTCTTTGTGGAGGAAAACGACCTCATCGCCTGTTTTGAAAGCGTATCGGACGAACTTGTATCGAAAATTGCGAAGATGAAGCCGCACTACGCCGTGTTCCGCGACAGCAGTTTTGCCGACGACTCAACGCTCGTGAACTTCGAGCAGGTGTTCAAGACATACAGCCCGGCAACGATTAGGAGAGTGATGTGATGGGGAAGAAGAAACTCGCATTGATACCACAAATAGACGATACGGAATTTTATAAGCAGGTCGCCGACTTGCTTGTTTCGGCGCGCAAGTATGCTAAACGTCAGTTAGACAACACAATCGTTACCGCCTATTACGAAATCGGGCGAATGATTGTCGAGCGCGAGCAACAGGGTCAGAAACGGGCGCAATACGGTGCGAAGCTGATTAAAGGGTTGTCCCAATATCTCACCGGGCAATACGGCAGGGGCTTTTCGGTCGTGAACCTGCAAAGCATAAGAAAATTTTACCAAGTTTACTCGCAATCAATTCAGCAGTCACTGACTGCTAAATCTGGTGACGATGAAAAAAGCCAATCACTGATTAGCCTTTTTGATGTGAATGCGCAAAAAGGGCAGTCACTGTCTGCCCAATTCAATCTGACGTGGACGCATTACCAAATTTTGATGCGAATCGAAGATGAATCCGCCCGGCGTTTTTACGAAATCGAAACGCTGAATCAGCAATGGTCGGTTCGGCAGTTGCAGCGTCAGGTTGGCAGTTCGCTCTATGAGCGGTTAGCTCTCTCCCGCGACAAGGATAAGGTTATGGCTTTAGCGAATGAAGGACAGACCGTGGAAGTTCCGCGCGACATCTTCAAGTCACCGTATGTGTTGGAGTTTACCGGGCTTGAGGAGCGGGCGGAATACAGCGAAACCGAGTTGGAGCAAGTTCTGATAGACAACTTACAGAAGTTTCTGCTTGAACTTGGCAAAGGTTTTCTGTTCGAGGCGCGGCAGAAACGGTTTTCGTTTGACGAACAGCACTTTTTTGTCGATTTAGTGTTCTATAATCGTCTTTTGCAGTGCTACGTCGTTATTGACTTGAAAACGGACAAAATAAAACATCAGGACTTGGGGCAAATGCAGATGTACGTCAATTATTTTGACCGTTATGTGAAGAAGGAATTTGAGAAGCCCACGATCGGGATATTACTGTGCAGGGAAAAAAACGACAATATTGTTGAGTTGACTCTGCCTGAAAATTCCAATATCTACGCGTCCGCATACAGCATTTACTTGCCGGATAAAAAACTGTTACAGCAAAAGTTATCCGAGTGGATAGAAGAATTTGAGGAAACACACGGAGGAAACAACGAATGAAGTTTAATTTCAAAATACAGCCGTTTCAAACGGAAGCCGTTGAGAGTGTTGTGAACATTTTCAATGGACAGCGTAAACAAGAGCATACACAATACCGCAGAGACATCGGTACGGTTGCCGCAGATAACGTTTTGCTTGCCGAAGACGATACCGGTTATAAAAACGCGGCAGTCGATTTGGACAAGGCATGTTTACTGAAAAATATCCGTGCTGTGCAAGAACACAATAACATTAAATTGTCGTCGTCTATCGCCAAAGGATTAGGCGATGTTTCCCTGGACATCGAAATGGAAACGGGGACGGGCAAAACCTATGTCTATATCAAAACGATGTTCGAATTGCACGAACGTTACGGCTGGAGCAAGTTTATCGTTGTCGTGCCGAGCATTGCCATCCGCGAAGGGGTAAAAAAGACATTTGAAATCACGCAAGAACATTTTATGGAGTTATACGGCAAAAAGGCGAGGTTTTTTGTCTATAACTCCGCGAATCTGCATCAACTCGACGAGTTTTCCAGTGCCTTTGGTATCAACGTGATGATTATCAACATTCAGGCGTTTGCAGCATCGCTGAAAGAGGATGGCAAGAGTAAGGAATCACGTATCATTTACAGTCAGCGCGACGAGTTCGGCTCCCGCCGTCCGATAGACATCATTAAAGCCAACCGCCCGATTATTATTCTTGACGAACCGCAGAAGATGAGTGGCGAAGCAACGCAAAACGCTCTGAAAAACAATTTTAATCCGCTCTTTTCGTTGAACTATTCCGCAACACATAAAACGCTGCATAATCTTGTTTATGTGCTTGATGCCCTCGACGCATTCCAAAAAAAATTGGTGAAGAAAATTGAAGTTAAGGGCTTTGATATTAAAAATCTGCGAGGCACGGATAAATATCTTTACCTTGATGAAATCGTTCTCGCACACAACAGACGGCCTCGCGCCCGCTTGGAATTGGAGGTCAAGCACAAAAACGGTATCAAACGGGAAACGCATATTTTCAATGTCGGTGATACTTTATATGACAAATCGAACAAACTTGAACAATACAAGGGGATGACGGTAACGGACATCGACCCGTTTCGCGGCACGATAACATTCTCCAACGGAGATACGCTGACAAAGGGCGATGTGAACGGCGACGTTTCCGAAATAGACATTCGGCGTATTCAAATTCGGGAAACCATTGCATCGCATTTCGAGAAAGAGGAACAACTCTTTCAGAGCGGTATCAAATGTTTATCCCTGTTTTTCGTTGACGAAGTGGCAAAATACCGGCAGTACGGCGAAGACGGAACGGAGTTATCCGGTGAGTACGGCAAGATTTTTGAGGAAGAATATAACGCTGCGCGGGACGAACGTTTGGCATTGGAACGCACACCGTATCACGAGTATTTGCAAGGTATCAAAACAACTGCCACGCACCGCGGTTATTTTTCCATTGACAAACAGGGACGTTCCGTTAACAGCACGGTCAAACGCGGGAGTGAATTTTCCGATGACATTTCGGCGTATGATTTAATCCTCAAAAATAAAGAGCGGCTGCTTTCGTTGGAAGAACCGACGCGGTTTATTTTCTCTCATTCCGCACTTCGTGAGGGCTGGGATAATCCAAACGTATTTCAGATTTGCACGCTTAAACACTCGGATAATGCCACCGCAAAACGGCAGGAAGTCGGACGCGGCTTACGGATTTGCGTCAATCAAAACGGCGAGCGGCAGGATATTGACGTGCAAGGCGAACAAGTTCACAACGTCAATACGTTGACGGTTGTTGCCAGTGAGAGTTATGCGACATTCGTTGCCGATTTACAGAGCAAAATCAAAGAAGATTTATACGACCGTCCTACCAAAGCAACGGTTGAATACTTTGAAAACAAAACGGTGATGTTCAGCGAAACACGGGTTACGCTTGACAAAAATCAAGCAAACCTGATACATCGGTATTTGATTAAGAATGATTACGTTGATGAAAATGACAATGTAACGCAAGCATACCGCGATGCGGCTGCGGCAGGTCAATTTGCTGAATTGCCCGCCACACTTGCACCGTTCGCTGATGGTATTCACCAACTCGTGCAAAGTATTTTCGCCCCAAGTGCTCTTGAAACTATGATTGACAACGGCAATGCAACGAAGGTGAAAGAAAACCCGCTCAATGCCAATTTTGCCAAACAAGAATTTCAGGAATTATGGAAAGCGATTAACCAACGGTATGCTTATACAGTAGCATTTGATAGTCCCGAATTGATTGAAAAATCGGTCAAGGCAATTAACGAGAACTTGAATGTTACGAAACCGCAATATACCTTGACGGAAGGCGTTCAGAAAGGAGCTGAATTCGACGTAACAAAAACGAAAACTCGGACACTGGAAAAAGCCGCTGGCAGTTCTGTCAGATATGACATTGTCGGCAAAATTGCGGAAGGGACAACGCTTACCCGCCGCTCTATCACGGCGATATTGAAAAAAATATCACCGCAGAAATTGGAATTGTTTTTGCAAAACCCGGAGGATTTTATCAACAAAGTAATAATGTGCATCAACGAGCAAAAAGCGGCGGTCGTGATTGAACATATTTCGTACAAACCGAGTGCGGAAGTTCCGTATTCACAGGATATTTTCAATATGAGCCGCGATTCGCAGGAATACACGAAGGCAATGCAAGCGAAAAAGGCGGTGCAGGATTACGTGTTTACTGACGGCACATCGAACAACAGTGTTGAGCATCGGTTTGCCAAAGAGTTAGAAAAAGCGGATGAAGTGGTGGTCTATGCGAAACTGCCGCGGGGACTGAAGGGTTTTTCCATACCAACGCCGGTCGGTAACTATTCGCCGGATTGGGCAATTGCGTTTCGCAAAGGCACAGTCAAACACATTTTCTTTATTGCAGAAACAAAAGGCACAATGAACAGTTTGCAACTGCGTCCGATTGAAAAGGCAAAGATTTTCTGTGCTAAGAAATTGTTCAACGAGATGTCAACTGGCAAGGTGAAGTATCACGATGTTGATAGTTATCAGAGTTTAATAGATATAATGCAGAATTTATAGATAACCAAACCAATTGAAATTGTTTACAAATTTATCCGTTTATCAACATCTGGTAACAAATGAATGTAAGATAATGCCGAATGACACCAAACACAAATCAGAAATGAAGGACTATATCGACAACCTTGTTTTTACGTTATACTCTGTGTTTCGATTCTCTGATATTTTAATTGTGAAATGATGTAGAGAAAATGAAAGAAACGCGGCGCCCCGCAAGGACGACGCTTTATTGACCGTAATCTTTATCCTACGGTAGATAGACGGCACCAAAACCACTAACAGGAAAAACAACAATGAAACATAAACTACTCACCATAATCGTACTCATTACCGTTTGTACAGTATTTGCGGCAACACCATCGTTCGCACAATTCGCTCCGCGTTATCGCGTTGCACCGCCGCCCGCTCGCTTCGGTGAACGTCCGCTCGGGCAGCGTATCGCAAACGCTCTGCAAATGTTCACCGAAGGCGGTAAAGAGTTACAACCGTTCGTTGTAGCGTCGCTTGCAAGTTACGACGATTTCAAAGCGTCGGTACTAACGATGGCGGAGAAAAACCGCGCACCGCACGGAAGTGACATATTCCGTCTGGAACAAGTGCTTGGCGTTTACGAAGCAATCATCGCAACTGGTATTGACACGAGCCAACCAATCGGAGTAATCGTACAAACTGATGGAATTCGTTTTCTGCCGATATTTTTCTCGCCAATCGATATGAAAAATCCGCGTGTCGAAGGATTCCTGAAAAAAGAAATGGTTGTCCAACTTCCCGACGGACGGCGAATGATAAACCCAAAATGGTTTCGTTATCCGTTCGGAGACTTGTTTATGGTAGAGAAAAACGGCTGGCTTTTCGTCGCGTTAGAAGAACAACTCGCGTCGTTACCAGACAACCCAACACCGCTCCTTCAAGGGTTGGACAAGGAACACATCATCGCGGTAAAATTCGACTTCACTCACTTGCCGCCGTTGGTTGCGGGTATCGGTATCAAACTGAACGAAATATCGCAACTGAATAAAGCGAAAACGGATGCCGAACGTGCAGGTATCCAAATACAATCAGAGTTCCTGCGAACCGCCGCCCAACAGTGCGACCAACTATTGCTCTCGCTCGACTACGACCCTGACGGCAACGACTTGGTCTTCAGTATGATTGAAGACATAAAGCCAAACACTGACCGTGACCGCCGCCGTCAATCCAGAGCAAACGCAACAAGCCCGTTACATCGGTTCTACAATCCAGGCAGCACTGTATCATCTATGCACTTGTTCACGGTGTTGACTACGTTACAACAACGTCAACTACGTATCATCGTTGATAGTACTGTTGGTAAGTCATTGACAGACGCAATAAAACCAGCATTGCAAACGGACAAAAATGTAGATAATAATAACGGTCGTGATAACAATGCCGTTACTGAAATTGTCGTAGCCGAACAAAAAATAAAACCGGAAGCCAACAACGACATCGGAGACATCATTGATAATTCAAGCATCAACAACGCCGACAAGTCGATAACAACTACCGACGCAATCGAAATTCCCAACGCTGCCTTAACTCCGCAGCAACGTCTGGAACTATTCGCGTGCGGAGCGTTGCGTTTGTACTACGAAACGTTGCTCGCGACAATAGATAACGGACAAGTTGACATCGCATACACGTTCTCACAAGAACACGGTTTGATAGCGGCATTCAACGTCGCGGATACAAGGCAAATTGCAAAAACACTCGACGACCACTTCAAAAAATTCGCGGCAAACCAACCGGAATCATTTACAAAGAACGTGCAGTACCGTTATAAAAACTGGAACGGCTTCGATTTTACATCTATTCGTCTCGACTTGAAGGAAATCGCGAAAACGCCAGCAACCGAATTTTTGAGTCAGTTCGGTTCGGTATTCGCCGGACAAAAGGACATATATTTTCTGTTTGCGTTGAGCGGCGATACATTGTGTATGGCAGTCGGACGCGGCGAACTGGTAGAGCAGCGGTTAATGTACGCGATTGACGGAATGAAAGAATCGCAACCGGTCCCGCCGGAATTTTTCATTTACAACGGCTACGAATTCGGTAATCTATTGGCAAATCTGGGCGACCCAACACGTTTCGCGTTAGTAAAAGCGTTTGCAGCCAGCGGCGACCCCAGAGCGATAATGACAGGAACATTACTGAATAACTCACAAACAAGTAACCTATCATTAAGAGTAAACGGAATGTTGATCCCGTCGATATGGAAACTGGGAGAAAGAATTCGTGACACTCTATCAGGTGAAACAGTCCAGCCGCCGCCAAAACGCCAACCGCCAATACGTGACGAAATCGTCCCTGTTCCGCCAAAAACAAAAACGCCGCCGCGTTCAAGTTTATTGAAATAATATCTATTCACAGTTTTTATCACGATGGTATGAAGAAAGGAAAGACTAAAAACAAAAATGCAAATTATTGGAATCGGAACAGATATAGCAGACTGCAAACGTATTGCCCGTATGCTGGAAAAACATCCCAAAAGTTTTCGCCGTCACGTTTTCACTGACAATGAGCTAGCATACTGCGATAGCGGAAAGTCATCGCTCACCCACTTCACCGGACGTTGGGCGGCAAAGGAAGCAATACTTAAAGCATTGGGAACCGGATGGACTTCCGGCATAACGTGGCGTGACGTAGAAATAACAAACGAACCAAGCGGTCGCCCAATAGTAAAACTGACAGGCGGAGCAAAAACAATAGCGGACACCAAAAACATAACAGAAATAAAAGTAACAATCTCTCACTGCCCCGACTATGCGGTAGCATTCGCGGTCGCGACTGGTGAATGATGTGCCGTTGACAATGTACTGTTAATATGTTACCATAACTGACAGTGTTCGTTACCGCCTACCGTTCATACCTAACCCATTAAATCAACCATGACACTAATTCAAAAATTCCGTCGCCGTATCGCATTGTTGATGTACGTTCAATATGCCACACTGTTTGCGGCGTTTTGGCTTTTTATCTGGGGTATTGCGGCGTTGGCTTTTCGCTGTTCTTCGTTGCTTACTTCGGTACAACTTTGTTGGGGTGCTGTTGGTTTGCTTGTGCCGTTGTTAGCGGCGTTATTGGTTGTCAAACGCCGTATGCCGTCGGATGCGGCGATTGGTGCTTTGCTCGATTGTAAAAATTCTGCTGGCGGCTTGTTCACTGCGTCGCTCGAAATTGAACTCGGTTCATGGTCTGATACGTTGCCATCGTTGACTGTGCCGTCGGTTAAACTTCGTAAGCAACGTTCGTGGCTCGGATTGGTGCTTGGTTTTATATTTCTCGTTACGGCAATGATTGTACCAGTTGAGTCGTTGGTTGCGAAAACTAACCAACGTATGCACGTTGAAGACCGTGTACAAAAACTGACGCAACAACTCGACGCTCTGGCGGAGGAGAAAATTTTGCCGTTGGAGGAAGTAGAGGCGTTGCGGATCGAACTCGACGCGATTGAGAAGAATGCTGAGGGAACATCGCCTGTCAAAACGTTGGACGCACTCGACCATCTTGAAGAGCAGATGGAACAGAAAACTGCGGAGGCAGTCGAAAACGCTGAGAAGAACGCGGAGGCATTGGCGAAAGCGGAGACGTTGCTCGAAAGTATGGAGCAGACATTGTCGGGCGAGCAAACATCAGAGATGAAAGAGTTGATGAAAGGTTTGGCGGAAACGATGAAGCAAGCGATGGAGGAAAACGAGGCGTTGAAAGAGGAGATAACGAAGCAACTGGAAAAGCAATCGAGTGAACCGCAAACGCCGGAAGAGAAACAAGCACAGGAGGAATTGAAGAAGATGCTTGAAGAAAACAAGTTTGGCGAAATGACTCCCGAACAACTTAAACAACTTTCGGAAGCGATGAAAAAGTGCGACGGCAACTGTGACAGGATGGTTGAACGTCTCAAAGAGGGCGGTTGTAAGTTAGACCCCGAAGCACTGAAACGTCTCGCGGAGTCACGTGAGAACGGCAAGGCGGAATTGGATAAATTGATACAGGAAATGCGGGCGGAGGCGGGTTGTGATGGTGGAGGAGAAGGAGAAAACGAAAACGGCGAAAAACAGTTAAGCCGAACGGAAAAGCGAGACCAATGGGATAGGAGTGCAAAGGAAACTAAAAGTTCAAAGTATTTAGAATCTGAAACGGAAGAAGGCGAACACGATTTCCGACCAATAATGTTACCGCAACCAGAATTGGAAGCACTAATGAACGCACAGAAAATCGGAACAACGGTGGGCACGCCGGAAGAAAACCAATCCGCTAACGACACAGGCAGCGCAATCCAAACAACAAACGATGCCAACGGCTCATCGCACGGAGTAAGAATCCACCCGCAACACAGAGGAACAACAAGCAGATATTTTGATAGAACGAAATGAAAACGCATATTGTCTTCGGCAGATAAAAAAGTGAAATTAGGCAGTTTTCCACAAACCTTATCTACCACTAGATTGAAAAATCACACGAATTTTTGCAACTCCCCTGTTGACAAATTTGAGTAAAGAGAGTATAACATTAAACTTCACGCTTGCGATATGTTTTCGCAAGCAATTTTCACACCAAACCCTTTCACGAAAGGAAAGAAAAATGACAGACTTTGTAAAGACACAAATTAACACAA
>JAITST010000120.1 GCA_031287585.1 Planctomycetaceae bacterium
CGCCCAGCGATGTTACGTCCAATCCGAGAAACAGCAATTCCATCACCGAGTTTCCGGCGGCTGTCAACAACATTATCCGCTCACGTTTTATCCCGCCGCCGCTCGCTTCGATTAGTTCATCAGTCATCGCGTTGACCGCTTCTACCAGTAACATCTGCTGCTGCTTTAACGCCGACGGGTCATTGATTACCGATTGAATTCGCGAAATGATATCGTCACCAAAACGTCGTTTTTGCGGGTTCTCACGTGCGATTACTCCAACCGATTTCGCTTGTCGCAACTTATCAAACGCAATCGCTTCCAACGCCAATGTTGTCGTACCGATGTCGAGAGCGAGGGCGTAAAGCGGCGGTTGGATGTTGGGAAAGAGTTCCCAAATTGGTGAGCAAGCAGCATCGGTTGCGCCGTAACTGCCGTCGTGGTCGGTTAAAATTTTGATTTGCGGCGAGACCATCGACGCGGGTGGTATGTCGATTACCATTTCGTCAACCGCGATTGTTTTACACGCCAAAACGCTTCGCCGCGCATCAGCGTTATCGTTGTCACGTACCAACATTTTACACTTGCCGCAGATACCGTTACCGCCGCAGTCGGCTCGGACTTCAATGCCAGCGGCGGTTGCAAGGTCGAGTAGCGTTGTCGATTCGGTGAACGTAGTCGGGACGTTGGACTGGACGAAATGAATCATTCGCTTACCCCAGCACTTCCTTCACATGCTGCAAATCTTTGTCGCCGCGTCCAGAGAGGCAGACCAAAATCGTTTGCTCGCGTTTCTGTGCTTCTTTGAATGCTTGGGCTAATGCGTGCGAACTTTCCAGAGCCGGTATTATTCCTTCGTACTTACACAACTTTTGAAAAGCATTGAGGGCTTCGGTGTCGGTGATTGTTTCGTAACGGGCACGTCCGAGTTTGTGTAACAATGCGTGTTCCGGTCCGACACCCGGATAGTCGAGACCGGCGGAAATCGAGTATGCTTCGTGTATCTGACCGTCCTTGTCTTGCAACAACATCGACTTCGCGCCGTGCAACACGCCGATTGTTCCGGCGTTAAGTGACGCGGCGTGTTCACCGCTTTGCAATCCTTTACCAGCGGCTTCAACACCGACAAGTTCGACTGATTCGTCGTTGATGAAGTTGTAAAAAATTCCCATCGCGTTGCTTCCACCGCCGACTGCCGCGACAACACTGTCGGGCAACTTACCGGTCAACTCCAACATCTGACGGCGTGCTTCCTCACCGATAATCTTTTGGAACTCGCGAACGATATACGGATACGGGTCGGGACCGGCAACGGTACCAACAACGTAAAACGTATCGTCAACAACGCCGCTCCAATAACGTAATGTCTCGTTCATCGCGTCTTTGAGCGTTCCCGTTCCCGACTCGACCGACACGACTTTCGCACCGAGCAACTCCATCCGCTGCACATTCGGCTGCTGACGGCGTATGTCTTCGCGTCCCATAAAAACGCAACAATCGAAACCGAACAACGCCGCAACCGTTGCCGTCGCGACACCGTGTTGTCCCGCTCCAGTTTCGGCGATGAGACGTTTTTTCCCCATCCGTTTCGCGAGCAACGCCTGCCCGACCGTGTTGTTTACCTTGTGCGCACCGGTATGATTGAGGTCTTCACGTTTGAGCCAGATTTGTGACTTACCAACATTTTCGCTTAAACGTTTTGCGAAGTAACACGGTGTTTCGCGACCTACATACTGACGCAATAGTGAACGGTATTCCGCCCAAAAAGCGTCGTCACCGAAAGCGTCGCGGACGGCGGCTTTCAATTCGATGAGCGGAGTCATCAATGTTTCGCCAACATAAATGCCGCCAAAATCACCAAAAAAACCGCGTGAATCAGGATATGGATAGTTCATTGTGTGTGATGTGTGAAAGGAATGGTCGGAGAACGAAAAGTTTAATGATTTACGATTTATGACTGTTTGGGAAATAACGTTTCATTTATAATAGCACACCAATCATAAATTATAAATCATAAAAGGTCAAGTACAAGCGAAAATTGAATGGTGAAGTGCCAAAATAGTTGCAACCGTTCACGGATATAGTGAGATTAACCACGAAAGCACGAAGAAAGAAAAAGAACGAGTACAGATAGCGGATTAGGTTATGACGTATGCAACGAGCGTAACTGCGCGGAGTACCGCTACGTTACCGCTTATTATGCGTGTGACAAAAGTCGCGGCTATAATACGTTAACGCAGAGACGATCAGCCGTGCGTTTCTATGAATGTATAAACCGAACAAACATTTATCATCGTTCATTGCCTATACTTCATACTTGCACGTCCCCACGGTGAAACTATGTATGATGTGAACGTCATAATCAGAATGAAGAATGATGCCCAACTGTCCGGTACTATCAGCCATACTATTACTGCCGTTACCGTTCCGCAAAAGTATGGGAAACGTCGGTAGATTCGTCTAATCGGTGTATTCAGCGAAAGCATTGCGGCAGTTGAAAACAGGATAATCCAGATTCCGTAATGAAACGGAACGGAGTCAATCAAATTATGTTGCGTTGCTTGCGGCTGAATTGTAAATGAAATTAGTGTCCCGCCCGTAACGCCAAATAGCCGCGCGTCGTCTTCAAAATGGCTCGCCTGCCAAAGTGCGGACGGATGGCTCGACAAACGGATGCTGTTATGCAAGTCAATGTCGGTACTTTCAAATCCAAGCGTCTCGACAATCGAATCGTGCAGCGTGTCCAGTTCCTTCTGCTTCTTCGTAAACATCTGTGATTCAGTCTGTCCAGCATTCGACAAATGCGTTGGAGTAAGCGATGAAATGTAATCAATAATCGGTGTCACGCTACTCTGAACCCCTATTCGCGGCGACACTGCCGGCGTATTATAACCGCTCGCCTGATAACTATTCAACAACGAATCAATTTCCTTCTTCAACTCCCACCAACGTCTATCCCACGAAACAAAACAACGCCGTTTATCCGAATCTATCTCCGCCGACGATACTAATTGCGATGCCGACTGTAACAAATTTTTCAAACGCGCAAAGTTAACCTGAATCTGCTGTAACAACAAAACATTGTCGATATACGGACGTTCCGCTTTGAACTTATCGACCACCAAATCAGTTGCCGTAACGTCACTGCTTTTCGTCAGACGCGGAATTGACGACGCGGCAATCGCGAAACTCGGCAACGAATCAGACGTTTCAAAACACATTTCCCACAACGTCTCGTCCGCCGTAATTCCCTCGAACATCGGCAACGGAATATCAACCGCCGTCATCTCTTTACTCCACCTGTTCAGCGTCAACGGAACATTCACACGCCCCGCGAAAACAACATCAATCCGCTGCGGTAAGTTGTTCCAGAGTTCAATCGCGTAACGTTCACTATTGTCCTCTGAATGTTCAATCGGAAACGAATTACTACCGCTCGAAATCTCGATGAGACTAAATCCCGCTGGCAACGTAAGCACCGCCCGCCGTTGTCCGCCCGAACGTAAATCATACGAACTAACTCCGTAAAGCGAACCGTCTTTCCGAATATAAATCGTCAAGTCCGCAAACGTTATCCGCGCACCTTCACCCGGCGGACTAACAACCGCACTGTAAAGCCGCCCCGCAATCGCGTAAACTGATTTCGTATTCCGAAGTACCTGTAACGATTCCGTATCGTTCACATCGTACTCCTCGTGTTCAAACAACGTGTTATCTTGTAACACGGTTTGCGACGTTTCTGGGTCGAGCGGTGAGAGTTGTTCAACCGTCCATTCGTAACGTTCGGACAAAAATTCGTTTGACAAAACTACGAACTGCCGAACTCTCGACGATTCAAAATCAATGTCGATTCGCGGCAGCGCGGGTAGATTAACATCCGCCGTAACATTGAATGCAACCGCACCGCTCAACGGTTTCGCAAACGTCAAACGCAACAACGAGTAATCAGTTTTCGGCTCGACAGAAAATTTAAGCAAACTCGATTCCTTGCTAACCTGAACGTTACGGCACTGTTTATCAAGCCGAACCAACAACGTATCAACTTCGCCGTGTTCAACATTCAACTGAAAAATACTCGTCACCTCCCAATTGATTTTATTATCCGATAGATTCGTCCTGTTCCGCTGCTTATGATAAAACGTTGTCGTTTGCGTACCGTAAACATTCGGTTTATTCGGCGTAAGCATGAACGACGGATAAACCGTGTGTTCAAGCAATTTGGTTTGCGAAGTAACAACAGTTTCCGTACTACTTGGCGTACTGGTCGCTGCACCATCAACAGCCGCAGGTAACGTTTTCTTAACGAACTCACCGAGCGAAATGGCATCGTTAAAGGGCGGCGTATGACGTACCGCATCTTCACGCGGTTGCCAATCCGATAAACCTTCCGGCATTGAAAACACAATACCGTTGGTACGGTAAATGTCGAAGTTATCTTCAACAGTAACCGAGTTATCGAGCGCGAGCGACGGTATATTATGCGGCACGAGCGGCGGTTGCGAGAATGGCGAAATCGGCAAACGCCCGCGAACGGTCAACGTTGCCTTGCCGATAATCGGACGTTTGATAAAAATTGTGTACGACGTTTTACGTGTCTTGCTGTCAGTTTGAACCGTCGATTTATCAGCGGTACGCGAAAGAATCCATCGGCAATCAATCGCGTTACCAGTTTCGTCAACCAACTTCAACTCATCAATCTCGAAACGTTCCGGCACACAAGCGATATACTGATACGTCTCGTTTGTTGACGTAATCGCCGCGACACCGTGCAACTGAATTTCGTTCACACCAAACAACAACGATTGCAACCACTTTACCTCAAGCGGCGCAGCACTTTTTCGTATCGACAAAATCCCGTCAGGTTTGATACGTTTCAAATCGAAGGCGACAATCGGTTCAATGGGTTGTCGCGGCTTCGTTGATGTCGAAGTTGTTGACGAATCGGAAACGGCAGCGGTTGGCAGACTTGATAAACCCGACGACGTTGATGGTGTCGTCTGCGATTGCCACGCGGACGGAAACGCACGCAGGATTTCGTTGTCCGACTCAACAGAATCAAGCGATAAAGTCAGCGTCGGATCAACAGTAACCGCGAGCCACGAACGTTCAATCCTCGCAACTTGAGCGGCGGTAATACGCGGCAACTGTAACGAGCCAACACCCCTGAATCCTTTCACGATGTAATCCGCGGCAAGCGTAACCATTCCCGAAACGGGCGTTTTGAGAGTAATTCGCGTAAGATTAAAATACGGAGGAATCGTCGGGTCGTTCACATTAGAATCGTTCACCGATTCAACAAAATCAACAGGTTGTCCATCAACATACAACCGATACTGTCCCCAACGTTGTAACTGCGTATCAGTCGCAATCGTCAGATAACGCAACTGCCCGTTTCCGGCATCGTAACGAAACCGCGATTGAAATTCTGCCTGATTCGGCATCGCACGCAACAAAAACGTTTGGTCAACAACGGCCGCGTGGTCACGGCTCGGACGTTCTTGCCACGAAAACTGTAAGCGGTCAGTCATACCGAGTTCCGCAGTCAGCGCGAGCGAGTTTTGGGAATTGGTAAACACCGCGCCGAGCGTTTCCTGTACTAGCAACGGCGGCGTATCGTGCGGCACGTTCAATTTGAGTGTCGCGCCCGGAACACGCGGAATCCAAATCGAAACACCCGTCTGGTCGTCAACACGTTTCGCTTCCGTCGGTAAAACCAAGTCTAGTTGATGCTCACCGACTTGCTGATTCTCAACGGTAAAACTCAACGAATCCTCCGCGCGAACGGGTGACGTAATTGATGTCGGTTCGATAAATTGCCACGTCGGTTGAATTGGATTACGATCCCAAAGAACGCTCTCTGTTGTCAACGGAATAAGAATCGTTGCGGTATTCTCGTCCAACTTGATGTTATAAATCGCCCGCAAATCTGACAGATACAAACTTTGTTGCATCGGATTACTCATCAGCGTTCCCTGATATTCCGCCCGCGTAATTCCCCAATGCCGTCCGCCCCGTGAATCCTTTCGCGTCTCGCGATACAACGTCCGCAGAAACTCCGGCGATATCCAAACGTGGTCGTCCGCCGGACGGAGTTGCTCGTCAACCGGAATATAAACCCGATACGGCGGTATCTCTTTCGGTTGTTCATTCGTGCCTATCTTCGGCGTTTGCAAATTCGTTAGCGACTGAACCGGAACCGTAGCCGCGACGTTATCCGTTAACCATTCACGCGACGAAGCCGACCGCGCGAAAAAAATCATAAGCATCGTTACGATTATAATCGAAAGGTAAAACGGTGTAGAAACAAACGCGAGTAACAAACTCCACAACGTTTGCGGTTCAATCGTACTACCGTCAGCACTTGATTTTGTGTTGTGCCTTCTTTCTTTATCTTTGTCTCTTGAAATGTGCGGCGGATACGATTCCGTAACGTTATCAACACCAATCGTAAATGGTACGTCCTCACTGCTGTCATCGTCTTGCAAACGTCTGATAACCCGTGACGCGGGGCGGTTGTTCAAACTTGAAAACGCGGTACGTTTTGGTCTGATGAGTGCGAACGTGAACGAGCAAAGCGTACCGAGAAACGCGCCAACCGGTATCGCGATGTAACACGGCGCAACGTTCCGCGCGATTATCTCAAAGACGAACATCAGCACAACGAGGAACAACGGATGCGATGCTGGTTTACGCAGCGTCAGAACAAAAATACTCAAAAACGCAATCGCTCCATAAGCCGCAATCGTATCGCGGTAAACGATGTACAACGATTTCTCCGAATCACTGCGTGTCATATCAATAGCCGTCCAACCGGAAGTCGGCGCGGCGAAACGAGCCGCCTGCCGAATCGAAGGCCACAAAGCGTCGCTGCCCGAAGTATCATTTATCCATTGTTGAACAGTTATACACTGACTTCCGCGCGGCAACAAAGCGAGTTGTTGTTCGAGCGTGAGCGGCTTCCCTTTGTTTTCGACAATTGCCTCTCGCCGCGGAACAAACATCCAAATATGTTCGCCGACAAGATTAAAAAGCGAATCGCGGCACTGCGAAGTTGTCAACGCCGACGTTAGTAAAATCGTATAAGTATTCGTTTGCGAGTTAGTTTGTAAACTGTCGTTACTGCGGAAAATGATAACCGACAACCCGCTCTTTTCAAGTATCCGATAACCGTTACCAATCGGGTCATCAGGATTGAGCGACAAAACGGGAAGCGGAGTTGCGGGAGTTACGCCAGTCCACGTTAGCGAACGGCGGTCGATTCTGAAAAGGATACGAGTCACCGCAGCGGTGACAAGCGGTGCAGCTTCGTCGTCTTCTTTATTAGATTTGATCAATTGCTCTATGGTTGCGGCATCACCGTGAAAACTTTCACCCCACGTTAGAGCGGGAACAATGTTAGTATCGCTGTAACTCAGGTAGTTCAAACGCGGCGCGGTAGCGGATGTTGTTGACGGAACCGCTGTATCGGTTTTCTTTGTTGCAGATGAGTTACCGAGAATACGTAAGAAACGATTCGCGAGAACGTTACAAACTTCTTTATTGCTATCTTCACCGAACAATTTTTTCCAACTGTTCGGTGTGAACGGATTGAAATCACCGAATATCCAACGCAGTGCAACGATTCTTTCAGACCGTGCGTTCTTCCGCGTTTCTGAAAATGTACGCCGCTCGCTCACTTCATAACCTGGCGGAAACCACGTCGTCCAATTACCGGATATAACTGGCAAGTCAACCGCCGGATAATTCGGACGGATTTTGCGTTGTTGCGTTAGCGGAATATCACGATAGTTGTACTCAATCGAGACAGCAACAAACCGCCGCAAGTTCGGTAATTCAACCGAAATCTTGACTGATTTATCGTTGTCAACATTCGACAATTCCGGTTGCCACGTTACACGATTATCATCAACCCACAGTGCCATAACGTCGTCCTGTCCAACGTTTCGCGGTAACGTTATCTGCACACTTTCACGACCTTTGTTCTCAATCAAAAAAGCCGCGTTATTCCGAACAGAACCGTCCGCCTGATATTGCGAATCGAGTTGCAACGACCAAACGCAAGCATTCTGACGAGGCGGTTCGTTCGCCGTCTGAACATTATCCGTGTTGTTCGAATCGGGAATCAATTCGAGTGCCGGCTCTGTTGTTGAAGCCGTCATTAATTCGTATTCACGGCGGGCATCGTAACGAAACGCCGCGTGAACCGTACTGTACTGATTCTCGTGAACAGCAGGAACGGGAATAGCCGTAAGACGATTATTGACAATATTAACATCCGTCACCATCCGCGAATCAATCGCAAGTTCAACTGTTTGCGAAGCGGCACGCGGCAACATCGCAAGCGGAACAATCCGCGATTTCTCAAGCGGTAACGTTCGAGAAGCGGTAATTTCATACGGCGTATTTCGCGGCACTGAAAATTGAATCCGATAACCGCGGCGGCATAGAGGCGGCAATTGATTTTCGTTTCCCGTCAAAACAGAAATTACGCCGTCAGCATCAATCATTATTTTCTCAACCTGAAACGGTTTCTCGTCCGACTCCGTAACTTGCCACTCCCACGCTTCATCATCCATCGGCGAGAAACATATCGTAGTACGTTCGATATGCGAATCAACAGGCGTGCAACGGAACTTATATGTTTGAGTAACGCGGTCAATTGACTGTTTCGGCAAATTATGCGTAACGTCACGATACATCATTAACGTTCCGTCTATCTGTCCGGTGTACGATAACTTTGAAGTTTCGAGAGCAAGTTGCAATGGATACGTTTCACTGTTAAGCGGCAAAAACGAGTAACCCGGATAGTTCACCATCGCCTGACTCATAAACGTCGGTAACGCTAATCGCGAAACCAGATACGGCACGTTCCGCCCTTCACGAAAACGATAAAGCGACGACGGGTCAATCGAGATGAGATGCGTACCGCCGCTGCGTCCAGTCAAACGAATTGGTTGCAACGTTTCAAGTGTGAACGATTCCGGCACCGACAACAAATGAGCGGATATTTGTACCGATACCGGCTTGGTCGGTGTTATCGCCCGCCGCCACTGAATCGTCAAACGGTTCGAGGTCTGCGGTTCCATCTCCCAATTTACAATTTCATTTTTTCCGTCCGTCTTCACCGAGTCAACAATCCAACCACGCGCAACTTCAAGCGGCAGAATATAGCAATCACCGTCATCGACAACAAACTCCGACAACACGTTTGCAACAATCTCACTCGAAGACGTTTCAATCAACGTCATGCTATCCCAGAGCAGTTTCGGAACAAACATTGTCGTTTCAAGTTTCACCTGCGAATCGGCGTTGAAAAATTGAAACGCATACGTTACACGTTCGGCACGTTCAATCGCAACCGAGCCGGGCATTGTTTGCGAAGCATCAACAAGTTTCAGGTTACGAACAAGAAGCGGACGCGAAACGAGCAGCGTAAGCAAAGTCTCGCTATGAAAAACATTTTCGGACATGACACGTATTCGCGGCAATGCCTGCATCTTGTCCGGCTGCAAACGGCATTGCGCGTGAATGATAATCTGTGCTTCCTGCGGGTCGGCGGGAACAGCGTCTGTAACAGGAATCTGAATCACAACGCCGCCGTGTTCCTGTTGTTTGTCTGTATTGTTACCAGAATGATTGTCTGATTGTTTGTTGACCAGCGACCAACGAACAGGTTTTCCACCGTAACGAATTTCAACCGGTTTGAGCGGCGACTCCAACTCAATTTGAATCGGAGTACCGGGCGGCAACATTCCGTCGAACCGGATACTCGCGGTAACTTCCGCGCCACGCGGTGCGACGTTCCAGATTTGATTTTGATGAGTTCCAACACGACGGTCATTAGAAACAACATTTGCTGACGGTATCAACGAAACAGTTTTCGACGAGTGACCGCCCAAAACGATTCGCCAATTTTTTACATTGGCAGCGTTATCGTCCTGTTTATTACTTTCTTTATTCGGCACTTCATAAATCAAACCGCCTTCGCACCAAGGTTGTAACGTGTCGGGAAGTTGTAAGAGTAATTCAAAAATGAGTGACGGCGGCGTTGCAAACTCGAACTGCAAGTTGCCCGCGGTGTTTCGATGTCCCGCGAGCGACCAGTCGAAGTAAATACAATCAAAATCATAAGCAAGACCGCGCGGCATACTAATACGGCGAACTTCGTCACGTAACGCAGTCAGTAATTTCTCCCGTGTAACTGGCAAGGGTAACGAATGCTGATTCAGTTCGATATAATTATTTTGATAAGTAAACGACTGATAAAAGAACGGATTGTTTTTCACGCGGTCACGTAAATATACGACACCATCAAGCGTCGTCACAATTTGTGCGGCGTGTCCGTCACCCCAACGCGGCGAACCCAACCACAACCGCAGCGGCGACAGCGGAACGTTACTGCCGCGAGTTGTCCGGTCATGCCGTAACTCAAATTTTCCTTTGCCGTGAACAAGTTGCCGTCCTTCAAGCGACGCACGCAACACCGTTCGCGCGAACAATTCACCGCGTTCAACTTTTGCGGTTGCGTTCTTGGTAGTATCATCAAGTTGCGAAACAAGCCGTTCAAAGTCTTCTTTGTGAATCGGCATATACAAATTATCGCCGCCGAGTAAATCATAAATCCGGTCAGCGGGTACAAGATAATTACGATAACGAACGGTATTCGTAACAGTATTCGCGTCGGGGGCTGAAACTGTTTGTGCGCGAACTAATGAAGCGGCGAGTAATAACAAAATCAAAACAATACCGTTCACCGTTGGCTGAAACCGCAGCGGATTTATGAAAGTATTTCTATTCATTTTCTATATCTCTCCCGTCATCATTACTCTCCTCGTCCTCCGCAGCAACGAATCCGTTTGCATGTTGTTCACGTTTTGACGCGACACTCGACGGTTTATCCGTGTACGGCATCCAGCGGTCTTGACGGCGTACCAGGCGGTCAAAGTACGCGACCGCCAACGCAAGCATAACTCCAAGAATTGACGCTTGTAACAAAAGTAAAAACGGTGTTGGACGATAAAGTACGAGCGCGGCAGTTGTTATCGCGAGTGCTAACAATGATCCCGCGTACCGGCTCTTTGGAACGTAAATCAGAATCAAACCAACTAACAACGAAAGTCCGCTACCGAGCAATACCAGTGTACCGCGATTGAACAGATATAACGTTCCCTCGTTACGGCGTTCGAGTGTACTGAAAAGATAACGGTTCGTGTCAACGGGCAAACGCAGCGGTTGCGTCGAGCCGCTGCGAAGTCCGATTTCTTGTTGGTCAATCGACGGATAACGTCCCCAAAACAAACCTTCCCAATTCCATTGATACTCCGGTGTCCAACCATTCGGTACGCTCAACAAATGAATGTTGCGCGGCACAAGTAACTGCCAATAAATACAACGAACCATCACGCTCGAATCGAAGTACGGTAAGTCAAGTTTACAAGGCAGCGACGAATTATCAAACGGCATCGTGTACCAAACTTCCATAACCAGCGGTATCCCCTGATGTTCCGCAGCGAGCGGCACGACAAGTTCGCCCGACGGAAACAACTGCGGCATAACTACCGCGTCATTTATCCGAACGAGCAACTGTTCCTTCGTTACCAGCGTTGGTACGTGCAACATAATCGAATCGCGATTACTCGTCAACTGACAAGTCACACAATCCGCCCGTGCCGACGACGAAAGTTGACTTTGTATCCACGCCCGTTCGATAACCGTTGTCCCAAGCACGTCGCGTCCCGCTTGCGAAACGAGCAACCGAATCTCCGATTCCGATTGCGTTGAGCCGAACTGGTAATGTTGCGGTCCGCCCTGAATATATCGTTGATTCGGGTCGGCTTCCCAAGAACTTGACGGTTGACGGTTATTAAGTGTCAACTCAAAACCTTTCTTCGCGACAACACTAACAGTTTGCTGGTAAACTCTACTTTCAATCTCCGTGTCATCGCCCGTTTTATCGGCAGCGTTCGCGGTGTTATTCTTTCCAGTATTCTCGTCACCGATGTTCGCCGGTATAACAAACGGGAACGAAACCTGCAACGAGAAATCGCGTTCGGTGTCAATCTGTTCGACACCGTAACGAATAGTCAACTGGCAACTCCCGATACGGTCGAGGGCTATCCGCTTCTTCACGTAATCGTTGCTGTAACTGCTGTCCGATTCAATCGGTACGGTATAAGTTGTGAGCGGCTTGTCGAAGTTGCTGTCTAAAAAAACTCGCCACTGTATTTCGTCGTTCATCTTTTTCGGCACGTACAGATACAAGTTGTCGAGCCGTTCGTAAAGAATAGTGTAGCGCAACGTCTGCGTAACTTGGTCACGCGGTTCTAACAGTTGAATCTCCGACGCATTCGCAACTTTCACCTGTTGCTTGTGATAAAGCACGTCTGCCGAAAACGCCGAAACCGGCGCGGTTTTCTGATAGAACAGCGGTGCTTGTTGAAGTTGCGGAATATCAATATGGAACTGATGAGAACGGCGAACAGACCTCGACAGACCAACGCTAACGTTCTCCGGTTCAACTGTTTCCTCTTCGACAGGATTAGCGGAAGCGGTCGCGGTTGAGAAGGCGTTATCAGGTGCGGACACTTTTGGAGGTAACGGGTCACGCGGGAAAAGTTGGATGCAGTCGGCAGCAACAATCGCAACCGAAGCAACCGAACGCGAGTCAGCAATCGGAGTTGGTAACTCGAAACGCAACGGAATCCGGTGGTTCGCGAGCAAGTCCGGTGACATTTGCAACGTCGCCGTGAGCGTTAGAGCAAAACTTGACTCGGTATAGTCGAGCAGCGGAATTGTGAGTATGTCGTCACCGCCGCCGTCGCGTTGAATGTTTGTAATGTCGATTATCGAGTACGGCGTAACTTCGGGATTGTTCCAGCCGTGCATATAAATTTGCAGTTTCTCCGCTCGTGAACCGTGAATCGTGTATTGAAACATAGCCGTCAATTCAATGCGGTCTTTGTTTATAAAAACAACGTATTCCGGTCGAACACTGATTTGTGTTTGCGGCTTCTTCGCTTGAACACGCAACAAAAACGGTTGCGCAAAGAACGAGAATTGCGTTTCGTTCGGACGTGACGATAAAACTTCGGAAGGTTCGGAACGTGTAATGCCGCGAATTGTCCGCCAAACCAACTGACGGTCTGCGGGTATTTCGATTGACAGAAATCCTGACTGTTTGTCTGCGCCAACAACTTCAAAACCGACTAAATCTTCTTGTAAGTCGTTCGGGTTTTCGGACTGAATTGTTTTAACGGCACGTAAGGGAAGGTTGAGCGTAGTTGAGTTTTTGTCGAGTAACCGGACTTCAATTTCGTTCGGCGGCGGCACGAGAACTTCTTTGCTCGCGGGTGCGTTCTTGTTGGTAACGTTTGCCGTACCAGTTTCCGCCGCGTTATCAGTCGGAGCAACGCGGCTGATGACGTATGAACGCGATAATGTAGTCGCGGATTCGTCCTGAATGAGTTGAACACCCGGCGGAAGTTTGACTCGAAAACGGTCAAGCATTCCGGTATGACAACGAACCGGCAACATCACTTCGTAATCAATTCGGTCTTCGTTCAACCTGACAAGCAACGATGCGTCTTCGACCGACAAAACCGTTGTCTCCTCGATTTGAACCGTCTTTCGTGGTTGCCACGACACATAGAAATCGCTCTTCAAACCGCGCATGTTAAACGTGGTTACGTTTTGAGCGTTGGCTGTCTCGTCCTTGTTTTCAGGTGTCTGCGCCAAAAGAATAGTTCCCGTTGAAACCGACGGAACCGCGTTCGTTTCTGGAACTGTCAACTGAAATTGCGAGCGAACTGTTTTCGGAAACGAAATGTTCAAACGATACTCATCCTTACCGACAGTCGCGATTGGAAACCAAAGTGTAAGTTTCAACTCGCAAGGTAACTCGCGTCGCGGACGATTGACAAGCGGTGCGGAGACGTTATTCGTGTTGTTGTTATCAGTAACAGCAGCAAGTTGACGTTCGCTGTGACGAATCAAAGCAACATACTCACCTTGATTGGTATCAACAACCAAATCAATTTCACCCTCGCCGCTCGCTTCCATATAAGACGATTGCCCGCTGGTATTATTCTCAACGGCATTGTCCGGCAACAACACTACGCCTTCCTTAATACCCAGCGGCACGCGAATAATCGGCTCGTTACGTGTAGTCATACGGAACTTGAAAACAACTTTCGCTTTGTTACCTTCGACAGTACCAACCGCGTCAACTTCGTGAATCACAAACGTAGGTTCGGTACTACGTTGGTCACGCATAATATACCGACTGATAGAATCAATAAATTCCGGTGTCCACGAGTTAGGCAAAGTGTACATCCGCCGACCAGTTTCATTATCAACCAAAACAACAACATCTTGTGGCAAACGTTCAACCCGAACCGCTCCTTTTACGGTATCAGTAGTCGTAACAGCAGCGTCAGCCGGTATAGTTTCGGGCAGCGAAACAACAGGCGGCACATCCGCAACAATTTCCTGCCCAAAAACAAAATAAGAGCAGAAAACAATCAAAGAAAGTATTACTGTAATAAAGAGACAATCCTGTTTCATAATCCTATTCCATACAATCAACACAAGAATTAAAATCTACGTCATCATAAAACAGACAACAAAATACCTAGACAACTATTGTAATCGAAATCAGAACAAAATAGAACAAGCAAAAAACTCTTAACTCCCGTAAAGAAAAAAAAGAAGAACCACCCCCTCATCTCAACAATCACAACCAATAACAAACGAAATATACAAAATAACCAACAAAACAACATATCCGGCATAATCAAACGGTGAACGCAATTGACTACATTACGTCACCTGTCGTATAACCAATAACACCCCCAACCGTCAAGAAAGGAACAATCGTCATACATCGCGACTACCACCTTCGCCGAAAATAATCTACTTTTTTGCGAAACAGTATGCTAACTCAGAACCGCCTGAAAAAAACAGACGGAACAAACTGCCCGTCTGTTAGACTTGTTCGGAAACTGACACGCGTTATTAGGATTGTCGAAAAATACGAAATTTTTCGCTTTTCTAAATTCACTATTTGGGAGTGTTCACCTAAAGATCGCAATAAATTTCTGTTGATAGTGTTTGAATACGTCGGGCATTGTCAAGGCGTTCCATAATCGTAATGTCAAATCGACCATCAGTGGGCTCTTTGGCACGGCCTTCGTCCGCCGCGTAAAGCGTCCTAAATGGTGCCGCGTGTTTCCATTGTCCCGCTCAATCATCACCGTTCCGCTCTTGCCAACCACGTGTCGATCCGCTGGCAAAACTTTTCCAAACGCGTCCCAATCGTCCGTGTAAAACACCGCGTCTTTCAAGTGTTTCACTTTATCGTACCATCGCCGGAA
>JAITST010000062.1 GCA_031287585.1 Planctomycetaceae bacterium
AATAAACAGCCGATAGACGCTGTATTACCGGACAATGCCGTTTTCATTTCTTTCGACGACGGTTGGCGGAATAATCTGACACTCGCCGCCCCGCTCTTGGAAAAGTATGGGATTCACGCGACCGCTTTCTTGACAACAGATTATATTGGCACTGTTAATTCTCTCTTTTGGGCTTTGGAGATGCTCGAACTATTGGATTCATCGTCAGAGGATTCTGCTGTATTGTCAGGGATTACCCACTCACTTCCGGTACATAATCCTACTGAACGTACCGCTGCCGCAGTGGAAATAGTCGCAAAAGCGAAGAGGGTTTCCCAACAAGATAGAGAGACACTTTTGCAGGAACTTCAAAGTAAAACAGTTTTCGCGTTGTCCGAGTCATGGAAGAAAGAACTTTACGAATTTCTTTCTTGGGATGAAGTACGAATGTTGCGGCAGAAAGGTTGGTCGATTGGTTGCCATACATTATCACATCCTATTTTGTCGATGCTGCCGACAGCGGAATTAACAAAAGAATTAAAAGAATCGAAGGAGAAAATCGAGGCGGAACTCGGTGAACCGTGTGAAACGTTATCGTATCCTCACGGCGGCGCAAATGATTACAACGAAGAAACAATCGCGGTTGCAAAACAACTGGGCTTTCGGACAGCATTCACCTTAGAACATCGCCGCAGTGCCGAAACATTTGACCCGATGCGGATTCACAGAATCTGCGTCACTCGAGATTTGACATTGAATTCGTTCCGTGCGATAATATCCGGGGCGAGAGGAATGTAATGTCTGTTTAACTGTCGTACCAATGTTACGGAGGACACATTCCGGGTAGTCGTCGACGTGAATATGGCTTATCACTAAACGAGAAAATAATGTTAAAAACAAAATAATATCATGCAAATACCTTTTGAAATTGATTACAACTATGTTTTAGGTCTTGCACAGCAACTTCCGCAGAGTGAACAAGCACAACTGTTTCAAGACTTGAAAATTAACGATAACAAACTGGTCACTGATGAGAGGGCAGTTGATTCGTTGGACAGTTTTTTCACGCCGAAAGAGTTAGAGAAACTGCAAGATATTTGCAAAGAATCGGATGGTAAACTGGCTATTTTCGTACCTGAAATGAGTTGTTTTTCACAGGAGGAAAAAGAGGAAATGCGGCGGAATCGGGAAGCCATTGAATCATACTTTGAGCAACGAAGGTCGGCAGAAAGTTTGGAAGAGCATCTCAAGCGACTTTCATGTTTTCCTGTGGCAACAGAAGAAGACATTAAATTACAAGACGAAGTTAGTGAGGAATTGAGGCGATGGCGGTCGTAATTTCACCTGACACAAGTGTATTGATTGAACATTTCAGAACTAAAGATAAGGAATATACTTCTTATCGAAAATTGGTACGTGACGGATATCAGTTTGCCATTTCGGCAATAACGCAATATGAAGTTATCGCGGGAACACGAGGTGAACTTCTCGAAATCTGGTTAAGTGAGTTGGAGACGATGTTTTTTCTTCCAATAACTAAACCAGTCGTGATGAAGGCACGTGAAATCAACTTGCAATTAAAGCGAGACCGAAAACAATTAGATATGCCGGATATTTTGATTGCTGCGACAGCAATGGTCAACAACTTATCGCTTGCGACATTAAACACAAAACATTTTGAACGTATCAAGGGGCTTGGGCTTGTCCCGATGAAGTAAAAAGTTTGCTCCGTTCCGGGCGTTGATTTCGGGATTGAGAAATGGATGATTCATTTTACAATTATATTTCAATATGAATTTAGAAATACAATTACTTAAAACCAAAGAAGAATTTGCCAATATCCGCGACGAGTGGAATGCGTTGACGGAGCGTTGCGCTTATCCGAACATTTTCACAACTTGGGATTGGCAGTCAATCTGGTGGAAATGGTTCGGAACGGAATTGCGAGGTAAGTTATGGATTTTAACGATTCGTCGTACAACAACATCGGAATTGATTGGTATCGTTCCGTTTTATCGTTCTCATCGTTTGTTTCCGTTCTTTTTCGGGAAACGGCATATCATGCTCGTCGGCTATGGCGGTCGAACCTGCCCTGAATATTTGGGACCAATCATTCAGCAAGATTGCATTGATGAAGTTGTCGATGCTGTCGTCAATTTCATCAAAGACCATCCGAATGAATGGGATTCGATATTTTTCGAAGATTACGCATTGGATGATCCGGGAACGATTTCATTTGTCAATAAATTAAAATCTACGTTTTCCTCACTTTTTGGTGATGGTGAAGGGAGATATATTATCCAATTACCGGATGATTATGACACTTATCTCAAGTCACTCAGTAGTCATAATCGGCACCGAAAAAGGTTGATGATGAATCAAGCGAAAAAACTTTATAACGCGCACGTAGAGTGTCAACTATCGGAAAATCAAGAAGAATGGTTTCCCTTAATAGTTTCTCTTACAACGGATGCGCGTAACCACAAGAATCAATCATCTCCATTTTTAGAACGAACGTATGCCGGATTTCACCGAGAATTATTAAGGTCTATGCTTCCGCAAAACCGTGCAATTGTTCAATTTCTCTATTTCAACGAGTGTCCAGTTGCATGCTGGTATGCTTTTCTTTTTCATCAAAAATGCTATGCCTACCAACAAGGATCTGTCCGTAATGTTAAAGGTTCGCCGGGCACAGTTGGTGCATTTTTTTTACTTGAACATTGTATGAAAAACGGTTTTGAAGAATTTGATTTTCTTCGCGGGGGAGAACGGTATAAAACGTCGTTTACGAGTTTATTCCGCGCAACGGAATGGTGTTTCGTTTTTCGTAAACGTGGAATCGCTTATTGGAGCCGTATGCTGTTGGAACGTATCGTTCGTCCCGTTTATCGTAAAATCAAACGGATTTTTCGACGTTTGGTTGAAAAACAACAGACGAAAGAAGAGACACAAACAGCGGAGAAGGCAACATGAGACCAACTCATATTCTTTACTTGATTGACGACCTCTATTCTTCACGCGGCGGCAGTGAACAACATCTTCTCTGGCTGCTTCGGTCGATACCGAGTTCGGAATTTGAAAAGCATTTCGTCATTTTTTCGACATTTTGGCATCCTGAAACGGCTGTTTTGGAACAGGAACCGGTCGTTCTCGGTGAAAAATTCGGAATAGGCGGCAAATCATGGTTACGCCGCTTCCGTTTTTTGGCAAAGTACATTCGGGAACACAAAATCGAATTGATTCAAGCGTTCAGTCCGCGAGCGGAACTCGCTGCCGTCCTCGCCGTTCGATTGGCAAGACAAGGTCGTGTTATAGGTAATAGACGTGATTGCGGATATGATAAGCGTCGGGAACTTCGCTGGATTTTTTGGCTTGCCCGATTACTCGGTACGAAATACGTTGCTAACAGCGAAGCGGCAAAGCAAGCGGCGTTTCGGAACGATGGAACACCGCTTCATTCGATTACGGTCATTCGTAATCCGATTGCATTTGAACGGATTCAAGCCGGTCTTGCCGCTCCAATGAGACGCAGTGATTTACCAATAACAAGCGAGTTTCCAACCGGTAAACTTGTTGGAATGGTAGCAACGGTTCGTCCCATCAAGGATTACGGAACGTTAATTTGCGCGGCAAAAATCGTTCTCGAAAAATTCCCCGATACAGGTTTTCTTTTCGTTGGCGAAAAGGATGAAAAACACAAGTCGGAATTACAGCAACTCGCCGAAGAGCAAGGGGTTTCCGAAAAAATTATTTGGTACGGCGGAATCGACAATCCGCTTAAAATTGTCCCGCTTTTTGATGTTGCCGTTCTTTCGTCTCATTCAGAAAGTTTTTCCAATGCTGTCTTGGAATATGCCGTTGCCGAACGAGCGATAGTTGTCTCCGATGTCGGCGGTCTTGGCGAAATTATCGAAGACGGACGTTCCGGTTTCATCGTCCCGCCGGAAAATCCGGCGGCTTTGGCGGAAAAAATCATCCGGTTTTTCGAGGACTCCGAACTTGGACACCGATTCGGACAACAAGCCAAAGAGTTTGTGTTTCGAGAATATAACGAACAAAAAATTCTGAAACAATATCTTGAATTCTACCGTCAAACATTAAATAAACATTAAAATTTTTACAATGATAGAAACAATCGTTACATGGCTGAATCGTCTTTCGAGTCGAAGCCAATTCCGTCGCTTTTGGGGAATCGTAACCGAAATTTTTTGGATCGATAAAATCCGAATTTACGATTTTGATCTAATGTCGTTAGACATTTCGGGCGAAGTTTCAGAGAGCGATGGTAGTTCAGTTTGTTGGAAAATGGCAACGGAAAAAGACGTTGACAAAATGATTCTTCTCGGCTGTTACGATGTTGGTGAAGAATTTATAAAAAGTTTCGTTCGAAGTGATAACGAATATCTATTGCTCGGTCTCAAAGATAATGTGATTCAAACTTACGCCGTTTGTGCGGTTCGTCAAAAACGGATGAACGGACTATTTTTCCGTCTCACCGATGAAGAAACGTTTATTTCCATTTGCTTTACTCGATCCGATTGCCGAGGGCAAGGTTGGGGACCGAAATGTATCCGGGAAATCTGCCGCCGTTGCCGCGAAGCGAATTTGAAACGGGTTTTCATCGACATTTCGACATCCAATACTTCGTCCATTCGCAGTGCGGAAAAAGCGGGAGCAAAGCAAACGAATTCGTGGTATTATCGAATTCGAATATGGAAACGCGACCATCTTTTCCCTTTCGGACAATATCGCAACCGATTTTTTAAGAAATAAACGTCGGCGTGATACTCGGTCTTCTCCCGTCAGGACGTACCGCTGAACAAATTTTGGATGATTATCGTGATTTGTATCACACGGGATTTGACATTGAATTTGTTCCGTGCGATAACACGTGGATGGGAGGAACATAAAACCTGTATGACAACACCAACAATGGGGAGTATTAAAATGAAAACACTGAAAACTGAAAATCGAAATTATCAATCCAAAAGCAAAAAACTTGTTGCGTGAACTGGCTTCACTCAACTTGATAAACATCGTATCAAAACGAAAAAGAGTTGTCGATGTTCCGAAAGAAGAAAACCGGAAAACGGCAGACATCGAAATTGCCGACATTTTTAGACGTATGGACGAATACCAATCTAATAATGGGCTTCCGCAATTATCGGAGGAAGAACTTGTAGCGGGAATTGATGCCGACATTAAAGAATACAGGAGGGAAAAATATGCCAGCGAAGGATACATACAGAGTAATCGTGGACGTGAACATTTGGATACGGTTAATCCGCTCGGCGTTTTTCCGTTCCCGTTGTTCGTTTTTGTTTCAACTACCGTGTATCCTACTTGTATAGCAACGAAAATTTGTGACTGCGATTGATATTGCGGTTTTGCCACCGCGTGCTGAGGGACTTTCTAACGGGTTGCCGGAATATATGACAGCGGGACGACCGTGTATCGTGACAATCATAACACGTAACCATCAGTCGGCTTACGTGTTCAAGAACGGCAACATCTCTCTATCGCTTCTTCCGCACTCATTCCCAGTCTTGTATCGTATTCTATTCGGAAGTTTTTTACTCCTTGTTTTTTCTGTTTTTCTATTGAATGGGTGTTGTCGATTGGAGTTGCGTTTTCTATTATATTCCGGCACGTTATGTCGCTTCGGACTGTGTGTAACGCTCCGCGGCGGTCTTTTACTTTTAGTTTTTGGCGGCGGCACAGAGCGTTACAGTTTTCTCCGTCTGGTACGGAACTTGCCCGCCAGAGACAGTGTTCCATTGTGAATAGCGGCATTCTTCCTATCACTACCGTCTCCAACTTTTCCGCTGCCGCCGGATAACTGTTGAGCATCTCATTCAGTTGTTCGCTGTCCAAGTCCCAACCGTTCGTTACACGGCTCGCCCCGAACTCAATCATCTGCCGCAACGCCAATATATTTACCACGTTGAACGAAAAGTCCGCGATTACCGGTAACGGTTGTCCGTTCGTTTGCTGTTCTTTGAAAAAACTCAACGCTCCAAAATTACGTACCAAAACCGCGTCCGGCTCCGACGATCTTATTCGTTTCAACAAGTTAGAACCGCCCTGCATCAATATTCTCGGTACAACCGCCGTGTATTGAGCATCCAACTTGCGGAGTGTTTCGGCGGCTGTCTGATAACCTTTGTGCGTTCTTGGTTCAATGTAAAAACTATTGCAGCCCACGTTGATACAACGTTGTAAAAAATTTGCGTCTTCAAATAATTCTTCGTCACGTAACAACAGATGAACACGACAGTCTCGCCGCACTTCGTTACTACTATAATTACTATTCAACGTTGCAAAAAATTTTACGTCGTTCTCACGAACAGTTTCGAGTGAACTGGTAAACTTTACGCTTGTCTCGCTTGCGGTGTCCGCCGTTTCCAGTTTCGTGACTATCTCGTGACGCAAGGTACCGAGAACACTCAACGGTACCATCGGACTACCGACAATCTCCGCCGTCAGCGATTCCAGTTTGAACGGTGTACCGCCCAACCGTCCTAGTTGTTCCCGCAACGTCGTTTCCGTGAGCGGATGCTTCCGTGCCGCTTCAAGAATATGTGACGACGTGACTGTAAACGACGCAGACGGCTCGTTGTCCGGCACGACTTCAATACGCATCGGTTGTCCGGCAGTTGCGGCAACGTGCATCGACAGCGGACGCAGATTGGCGGACGATTGACTGTTCAACGACTGCCGGATGTCACGTTCCAACTGCGGGTCGTCGGTCTTGCGAATCGTTTGACCGACCGCGACGTAATCGGCGTTAATTGTATTGTTGCCGAAGGTCAACAGTATGCGCGAGCCAGCGACTGCTTCGCGAACCGACTCGTGCCGCTGCATAATTTCGTAAACGCGACCGCCTTGCGAGTGTTCGGGCGACTCGGTATTCTCGAACAACACGCCGTCACCCCGCCGCACCGCCGCCGTTATCGCCGCCGCTACTGCGTCACGCCGCACCTCAATAACCTTACCGATATCAGTACCGCGATGCGACGCAACATTGCCCGGCACAAGTTTCTGCGGATTGATTCCGTTCAACCAACCGACCGAGAAACCGCGTGAGAATAACGTTTGCATACGTGTCAGGTCGTTGGCTGTGACATTATTTTTGGCGTTACCATTATCGACACCGTCGTTTATTGACGGTAGTTCGAGTTGGTCGATAGCGTTACGATACGCACGTGTCACCACCGCGACATACTCCGGCGGTTTGAGACGACCTTCGATTTTCAATGCGTTCACACCAGTCTTAACGAGTTCCGGTAACAATGGTAACGCCGCGAGGTCGAGCGGGCTGAAAAGTTGTTTCGGTTTAATGTCGGTTCTTACCATATTAACATTACTAACCGCGTTGTTGTCCGCGGTGCCGTCATTTTCGGCTATAAGTTGGTACGCCATTCTACACGGTTGAGCGCAGTTGCCGCGATTACTGCTCCGTCCGCCGAGTGCGAGACTTGTGTAACATTGACCGGAAAAACTTATGCACAACGCGCCGTGTACGAACACTTCGAGTTCAAGTTCCGTACTACGGCGAAGCGACGCGATTTGTCCGAGCGAAAGTTCACGCGGTAAGACGAACCGTTTGATACCGAGCGACGCGGCTTGTTGTAACGCTTCGAGTGATGTGAGACTCATCTGCGTTGACGCATGCATTATGATGTCGGGACAGACGTGACGTATCAAACGCGCGATACCCAAATCTTGCACCAGTACCGCGTCAACATTGGTCTCGGCGATACGGCGTAACAATGATTCAATTGAGGGGAGTTCGTCGTCGAAAACGAGCGTGTTCAAAGTAACATAACCGCGAACACGTCGACGATGCAACGCCTGCATAATATCGCCAAGTTTGTCAACATCAATGTTGCGGGCGCGAGCGCGGGCGTTGAAAGCACGGTCGCCGGCAAGCCCGAAGTAAACCGCGTCCGCTCCGCTCTCCACAGCGGCAAATAATGCCTCCTCCGAACCAGCGGGCGAAAGGAGTTCGGGACATTGTACGTTAGTTTGTGTTGGCATAGTCGGTATCTAATTGAAATAAATGAAGTCACCCATTCTAACAGATTGCAACGTAATTACAACAAAACTCATAAAACACGATAAATTTTGCTCTTGAAACTTTGCCGGTATTTTCGTAAATTTACACTCTGTTGCGAATACCATTATTTTATCACATACATTTTCGGAGGTTAGTTTGGCTCATCACGATTATCAATCGCCGTTTATCGCTTATTTCCGTGCGGCGTTTATCATTGTTGGAGTTTTAGCGTTACCCACTGTTGCGGTTTGCTGGAATTTTATGCCGCATATATCGTTCGCTTCGATGGCGAAGAAACAAACAGTAATCGAAGACGAAACATCGTACCGAGTCCCCGACACGATAAGTGACCGTGAAACGATAGACAGTTCACAACCAGACGAGTCGCCCGCGCTGCTTCGTACTGTCGAATCAGTATCGCCGCTGCCAACTCCGTCCTCTCTACCGTTACCAAACGTCCGTCATTCAGAAATACAACCGGCATCGTTTACCGAGTTAAAAGCGGCACCGCAATATACATCGCAGTTTAACGCACCAAACATTGAACAAGAACTGCAACAACTGGGCGCGACATCCTATCGCTTACAAACGTGGGGCGACTCCGGTAATCTATTCCGTTTCACCTGCTACGTCGGCGCACCAAGTAACAAAAACTACCAACGCCATTTCCAAGCCATAGACTCAGATCCGCAAAACGCAATGCGTATGGTAATCAGCGAAATAAAAGAGTGGTTGAATGGGGGTAAGTAATCATCGCTTGAGTGTGTAAAAATAAATGGGGGATTTTATTTTCGATTAAATACAACTGCACTTTCCAAAAATTCACGATGGTAAGTATGCGTAAAATAATATGGTATGGCAAAATGGTATTTATTAAATGCATTTTTTTCAGGGGGTTAGTACGACATTTTTGCCACAGTTACTCGGAAAGTTAGATTATATCGTACACGTTTGAAAATTGTTGGCATCAAGATGTTGTCGCGAACAAATCTTATTTGGAAAAACGTAAGACACACAACTACTGAGTTTTTTCACAGATAGTTATAGGGTAGGAAAGGATAGTTTTCCGTATTCTACCCTTACCTGCCTGCGAAAAATGACTTTGCAAAGTTGTTGTAAGTTGGTGACATCATATTGTGATTTTGGGGAAAGTACAGATATCAAAAGGTGACCGTCATTTAACTCAAACATTCTGAAAAAACCTGATTTACGTATTTTTCTTATTGCGATTTTTTGAAAAATACAGTTATAGTATCGGCTAATCAAATTCTCCCCAGACCTTTGGTGCTTTGTAGTCTTTTGGTTGCGGTTTTGATAGTGCTGGGACTGCTTGTTTGGCGTACGTTTGATAACGCTCCAATAGTTCTTTTAGTTTGTCCGGTTGTGACGACGATAGGTCGGTTTTCTCGTTCGGGTCTTTCGAGATGTCAAATAACTCCTGTTTGACTGGTTGCCCCTTTGCTGATTTGTCGAGGTTTGTCAAAACGAGTTTCCAGTCACCAACACGAATCGCCCCGCGATCCTTTTCGGCGTTGTGTAAGATTTCGGTTCTCGCAGACGGCTTCTGTTCCAGAAACGCTGCCCGCTGGTCAACACCGTCTAGCGGAAGTTTTTGTTCCACCGGCGCACCCGCGATTTTCAATAACGTCGGGTAAAGGTCAACGATGTGAATCAACTCGTTTGAAACAGTACCGGGCTTAATCTTTCCTTGCCACGTTACAAACGCTGGTACTCTCACACCGCCTTCATACAACGTACCTTTTCCAGCACGTAGTTCGCCGTTACTCGTTATCTGCCGCGGATTTGGACCGCCGTTGTCGCTGGAAAAGAAGAACAACGTGTTATCTTTGATGCCCTTTTCTTCGAGTGCCGTGACGATTCGACCAACCGCCGTGTCAAGTGTTGTAACCATTCCCGCGTATGTCCGCCGCGTCTCCGATCCTCGCAAATCTTTGTACGAATCTCTCAACTCCTGACTTGGTACATTTTGATACGGTCCGTGAACCGCGTTGAACGGAACGTACAGGAATAGCGGTTTCTTCGTGTCGTGATTCTTGACCAACTGAACAGATTCTTCGGCAATCAAATCGGTCGAGTACCCTTCTTCACGAACTGGCTTTCCGTTACGATGCCAATCAAGTCCGCCGTCGCGAATGTGAGAAGGCAATTTCTAAAAACCCCTCTTGCCCCGCGTCGAAAAAGTGATAGAATACTTCGCACGTTTTTTTGTCCACATTTTTTATCCACTTACCAATCCCCCAAACAATGAGTCACTCACA
>JAITST010000064.1 GCA_031287585.1 Planctomycetaceae bacterium
CGCCAGTTTCGGCAAGTTCTTATTGTTCAACTCCCAGTAATTATTATTGGTGGGAGGTTGGGGTAGGTTTTGTTAGCGGTCTTAAAACGGGGGGTAAAGCGGTTGTCAATGGTTTGGTGGCGGCGGCTAAACAAGCAGTAACATTAAATCTTTACGAAAAATACGAGGGAGTATTCACTTACACAGAACAGGACATTGCCAACGGCGCGCAGTTGTCGGAGGGTATCGCCAATGCTAGTGGTTCGATTCTTATTGGAGCTGGAACAGGGTGGGCTGGTTGTGCTGGTGGGAAAGTTGGTCAAGCAGTTAAAGCGTTTGATATGGCGAGTGATGCTGTTGGTGCTGCTCAAAGTATCGAAGATATTCATGATAACGGTTTGAATGCCACCAATGCTTTAGGTTTGATTGGCAGTACAGGCGGTCTCGCAACAAACGGATTATCCGCTTGCTTCACCGAAGGAACACAAATTGTTATAGGTGTTGAATACCCCGCTGAACTCTGCTCATGCGAAATTATCTGTGCAGATTATCATAGCGAAGACTGCGGAGTTTTCTATGTAACAACAAACATTGAAAACATAAAGGTCGGTGATTACGTTCTAGCGCAAGATGTAGAGACTGGCGAAGTTTCACTGAAAGAGGTAACAGATACGTTCGTCAGAACAAGTGACCATCTACGCTATTTAACAACAATTGATGAGGAAGGCGATACTCAAACGATTGAAACAACAGACGGTCATCCATTTTGGGTTGTTACAGACAATCCAGATTTATCAAGAGCGGCGGGTGATTTTGTTGTCGAAAATGGCACCATTTTGTATCACGAAAATCTCGCTATTACCGAACACGGTTATTACGTAGAAGCGAAAGATTTACGAGTTGGTGATGTTTTCCTCGGCGCGAATGGCGAATTAACAACATTGACTGGAACTGAACGAGTAGAATTTCCAAATGGTGTTACTGTCTATAATTTTACCGTTGCAGATAATCACAACTATTATGTGATTGCTAATCTTGAAGCATACGAAAACGGGGCTAGTGTTGTACTGGTACATAATGCTAGTGGTATCTATGAATTCTTTGATAAAAAAAATGCTGGGAAAAAATATGTGGGACAAGCGAGCGACTTGGATGCGAGATTAAAACAACATAAGGCGGCGGGACGTATTGAAGATATTAAAGATGCAATTAAAACCGAAATGCCAGAATCAGACAAACTTGCCAGAGAAATTGCTGAACATAACAGAATACAAGAACTCACAAATGGTATGCCATCTCGTTTTTCTGATTCTGTAAGCAATAAGCGTGACCCAATTGGACCTGCAAGAATACATCTTTTAAATGAAGGAGGATCAATATGAATTTAAGTCCACTTGATCCACCAAGATTTGATGGTGAAGAAGTATTAGAGATTCTCAGGGTTTGGTTGGATCGCGATCCACAATCGGGCGCGACACCAAAGTTCGTTTTGCTTCCTAAAATATCTAGTGATCCGGCAGCATGGGGACTTATTCTTGTTGACATTGCTCGACAGGTTGCTACGGCTTACGCAGCAGACGAACCTCATAATGAAAAAATTTATTCTAGTATTCTTAACCGGATAAAACAGGGATTTGATGCTGAATGGGAATATCCGACCGAATAAAGACGGTGTCCTTGTCCAATATTTTTGAAAGGTACTGAAAACAAAAAACTTTCCCATAATGTTTATTCAACTGATTTTCATTTTGTTCGTTTTAATACGAACTGAGTTTGTACAGCAAGAGTTTTCACCCTTGCTATGATCGTTCGTCTGCGCAGATTATCATAGCGAAGACTGTGGTATTTATTACGTAACAACAAACATCGAAAATATAAAAGTTGGCGATTACGTTCTCGCGCAAGATGTAGAGACGGGTGAAGTTTCATTGAAGGAAGTAACGGATACATTTATCCGAACAAGTGACCATCTCCGCTACTTAACAACAATTGACGAAGAAGGTGATACGCAAACTATTGAAACGACAGACGGTCATCCGTTTTGGGTTGTCACTGATAATCCCGATTTAGAACGAGCCGCGGGTGAGTTTGTTATCGAAAACGGCACAATTTTATATCACGAAAACCTTGCAGTAACAGAACACGGTTATTATGTAGAAGCCAAAGATTTACGAGTTGGCGATGTTTTCACCGGAGCAAACGGCGAACTGACTACGCTAACTGATACCCACCGCGAGGAATTTCCGAACGGTGTTACCGTCTATAATTTTACCGTTGCGGATAATCATAACTACTACGTAATTGCTAATCTTGAAGCATACGAGAATGGGGCGAGCGTTGTGCTGGTGCATAATGCTAGTGGAGTGTACACTCTTACTGATAAAAACGAAACAGTATTACGAACAGGCAGAACAAATGATTTAGCGCGTCGTGAGGTAGAACATAACCGCCAATATGCTTCTGAATATCATTTTAATATCATATATGAAACAGATGATTACGCAACTATGCGAGGATTAGAACAATACTTGTATGAGCAACATCTTGATAGTGCTACTCTAAACAAAATAAAAGCAATATCGGACTCTAATCCAAACAAAGCAAAATATATCCATGCAGCGGAAGATTGCCTAAGAAACCATTAACCAACAGAGTGATTTATGCCAAACAAAAGATGCCCCAGAATCCAATATAATGAAGGGGACTGCTTTGCATTTCCATTAGAAGGCGGTGGTTATGCGCGGGGGATTATTGCGAGAATGAATGGTAAGGGAAAAATTTTAGCCTACTATTTTTTACCACGTTTTGATACACTCGAAAAAGTTGTTTTTGAGAATGATTTGCAAGCAATAAATGCCTTTTACGTAGGTTTTTCAGGTGATCCCGGATTACGGTATCAGTCTTGGTCTGTTATTGGCAGGGTTCAGCCATGGGATAGAAAAAATTGGCCAATGCCTGTGTTTGGACTTGTAAATACGTTATCAATCAATGGAAAGGAATTCACGACATCGCAATTTCGTTGCTACGATGAAAAAACTCTACAATGGGTGAAAACAGAAACAGTTTCAGTCGAACTGGCATCAAAATTACCCAGAGATGGTTCAGCACAAAATGGTTGGATTGAATCCGTTATGTCAAAAATTATTACAGATATTGAAAATGGTATTTGTCCACGATCATCTTACTATCGTCCTTTGGACTTTATGTTTCAGGTAATAAAAGAACTGTCCTTGTCCAATATTTTTGAAACACCTGAAAAACAAAAAACTTTCCTATAATGGCAATTTCTAAAAACCCCTCTTGCCCCGCGTCGAAAAAGTGATAGAATACTTCGCACGTTTTTTTGTCCACATTTTTTATCCACTTACCAATCCCCCAAACAATGAGTCACTCACA
>JAITST010000068.1 GCA_031287585.1 Planctomycetaceae bacterium
CGGGTAACGCCGGAACAACAGATACGGCGGATAGGACAAAGGTTAAGCCGAAAAAGAACGACGCGATAACGTCAGAGGTGATTTCCGAAACGAACAACGAGCCGCCGATTGGTGAAGTGTTGCAAAATATGAAGTCTCTGGACGAGTTACCAACCGACTTGCAGGAAGCGTTTGAACAACTAAAAGTCGCGATACTGAATCACAAGGTAACAAACTTCAAGGAAGTTGACCCGCAAAGAATAATTCACTTTTTGACCACGATGAAGCAGATTGTTCTGTCGTCGGATTAGAGAACACGGCTTGGCGATGGCAATGCAATCGTTTGTATTGCCATCTGATTCAGTTGATTGTTAAAACTCTGCTAATTCCTTTATAAGTTTAATAACTATGCGTATTTGGATTCGTACTTTCCAACTTGGTGTCAAAAGTTTGTTGTTGCACCCGTTGCGTTCGATGCTTACTGTGCTTGGTATTTTTATCGGTGTTGCCAGCGTTATCTGGTTAATGGCGATTGGTGAGGGTATCAGCCGCAAGGCACAGGAGCAAATCGAAAGTCTTGGCGCGGACAATATCATTGTGCGAACAATCAAACCCGCTAGCCCAATGATAAAAAATATCGGACGACACGACATTCCCGCTTACGGTCTCGAACGTGCCGACTACGAACGAATACTCGAAACTATTCCGACTATTATTGAGTCGATGCCTGTTCGCGAAATAAAACGAAAGTTCGCGGCTGGCGCGAAAGAATTTGAGGGACGGCTTGTCGGTACAACTCCCATCTATCGCGACTTAACTCATCTCGAAATGGATCGCGGGCACTTCTTTACTGATTCTGATATGGTGAATTCCAGTACGCCGAGTTGTATTCTTTCCGCCACGATGGCTGAACGGCTTTTCCCGTCAGAAGACCCCATCGGAAAAACGGTACGTATTCAAGGTAACGAACGTGACGACACCGGTTTCCCATATCAGGTAATCGGTGTTACCAAACCGCGTAACGCAACGGCGGCAATAGGCGGCTCGTTCGCGGCACAGGATTTTACGTTCGACGTTTACGTTCCGATAACAACGTTGTGGTCGCGGATGTGGGACATTTCGGTTGTGTCAAAACGCGGTTCATTTGAAGCGGAGTTGGTTGAACTCAGCCAGATAACGTTGAAGATAAACAGTTTGGACAACGTTATGGAAACGGCAGACATTATCAAGCAGACGTTAGCAAAGTCGCACGTAAAACAGGAAGACTTCGCTATAACAGTACCGCTCGAATTACTAGAACAAGCACGAACGACACGGATAATGTTCAACGTTTTTATGGGTTTGATAGCCGCGATTTCGTTGGTTGTCGGCGGTATCGGAATTATGAACATTATGTTAGCGACGGTAACGGAACGAACACGTGAGATAGGTATAAGACGAGCATTGGGGGCGAAACGGCGTGACATCATAAGACAGTTCTTGGTAGAAACTATAGTACTGTCGATAGTAGGCGGCGGTGTAGGAATACTGGTAGGATTGTTGTGCCGACCAACTACGATATTTGTGATGTGGATAATCAAAAACCGTATGCCGAAAATCATTGAGTCGTTACCGACAGTAGTTCAGGAAATCCAACCGATAATAGTACCAGCGTCAATACCGATAGCGTTTGGTATATCGGTGATAATAGGAGTCGTATTCGGAATCTACCCGGCAATCAGAGCGGCTTCAATGGATCCAATAGAAGCGTTGCGGCACGAATGATAGTTTTGTGGGGCGTGTAAAAATTAGTGTTGATATTTTTCCAACAGTAATTCCATAGTTTTGAGTATATTGCGGCGCAGATGACAGCCATCTTTTCTGTCCGTCGTTACCACCAACATGCTCCCGTCTGCTTTAACATCAAAAAAAGATTACTGACCGTGAGAATGACTCATTGTCTGGGATTGTTGGTAAGTGGGTGAAAGACGCGGACAAAAACACCTGCGGAGTGTTTTACCACATCTTCGGCGTTGAACAAGAGGTTTTTAGAAATTGCCGTCAGTAAAAAAATGTATGGGCACCTCTAATAACTTGCGGGATGTTTGACAATTGCTATAATGGACTTGTTCGGAAACGTGAAAATAGAGAAAATAAGCATTTTAGGCAAACAAAATATCCCGCATTTTTCAACAATTCCAACGACTCGTTTTAGTTTCCGAACAAGTCTAATGAAGTCGTTTTTAATTTTATCAACGCCTATTTTTCATGATAATTACGATGCAACCGAACTTTATCGCCGCCGAAACCAATACCGACAAACTTTACCAACTCAACAGTTTTCTCAAACGTCTCGCCGCCGGTGTCGATTGGGAGGAGTTTCGTCCTCTTCTTTCTGTCATTAGCAAGCCGCAGCCCAACGGAGGACGACCGAGTTCTTCATCCGCGACCGCAAAACGTTTCAGGACTTTCTCGGCATCACTCCTTATCACACCATTCCCGATGCGAAAACCATTTTTGGCAAGGCAATTTCTAAAAACCCCTCTTGCCCCGCGTCGAAAAAGTGATAGAATACTTCGCACGTTTTTTTGTCCACATTTTTTATCCCCTTACCAATCCCCCAAACAATGAGTCACTCACA
>JAITST010000072.1 GCA_031287585.1 Planctomycetaceae bacterium
CCGCCGCCGGTTTGCCGGATAAAATGACCAGTTTTTCTTGATTTTTCATCGTTTTTCAGTGTGGCTTTGGCGGGAGTTTTTGCTCGTCTGCCCGGTTGCCGCAATGTCAAAAAACTTCGCCGCACAGCGGAAACAGGGCGATTTTACGCTGGTTTGCCGGTTCTGGGCAAACAGAGAAAGGCAAATCCCAAACCTTCGGTTAAGCGAACCGAAGGTTTGGGCAGTTAAAATCGCCAAGCCGAAAGATGTCAACTATGAAAAATGATGAAATTCAGGTCATAGTTTACGTCAAAATCTCGTCCTAAAAAAGATGTTTTACATCTTTCTGCAAAAATAAAAAAGACGTAAGTCCCGTATTACACGGGACTTACACTACGCCCGGAGGGATTTGAACCCCCAACCCTCGGTTCCGAAGACCGATGCGCTATCCAATTGCGCCACGGACGCTTACATTACCGCACACATCATAACGTTTTTTACAGAAAATACAAGTGGTGGGTATATCACAGTATTTTTTTTACAGTCGAGTAGGAGAGGCATTTCTCGCCCTTCTTCAAACCGGAGTCCGGTTTGGTGGTTCATTTACCGCTATGTTACTTGCTTCTTTGGGATACTGACCATACGCATTATCGCTCCGTTGGCTGTCCAAAGAAGACAGCGTCAATAAGGCAACCCATCCGATAGTCCACCCGACAAAAGGAATAAGAGGAACAAGGCAAAACCAACCGCTTAATCCTCTATCGTGCAATCGCCGGACTTGCAACGCAAAACTTGGTAAGAGTGTCGCAAGGACAAAAATGGTAAGCAATATGTATTTTATACAAGAAGATAAGAACACCATCAAGAAACCGCTAATATGATGAGAAACAATTACATTTCCCGCTTTCATTGCCATCGGGTCTATCGGTTTATCTGTCTTGTCTGTAGCCGCGTTAGTCACTATTCCAGTCGCTGTTTTAGTCAAAGAATGGGCAACAATTCTAGCCATCAATACCGAAAGCGTCCAAAGAACGAATATAATAGCGATTTGAGTAAGGACGAACATCCAATACTCCTTACGGCTGGCGCGTCCGCTGAATTGAACGTATTTTCTGAAGACCACAGCAAACCAGCCAATGCCGATGTTGCGCAAATCGGCATACTTGGTTACAGTAGGACTCATTCCCTTTGTAACAAGATTCAGTCCCTGTTTCGTGCCGTAGTTGTTATAGTGGAACCAGTTTGTCATTTTGTGTTATTGGTATTGGTTGTTGAAAAGTAGAAAAAATTTACGAAAGCCCGTCCGTATCCTTACTCGTGTTTTGCAATCACAAACGGTCTGAACATTGCTTGAACATTCCTTTGCCGATTGATGAAAATTGCTTTATTCGGTTTATCTAATCCCTTGAATTTAGCACCGAGATTGCCTGTAACCAAACTGCCCGCGTCGTCTTCGCCTAATTGAAAACCGATACACATTTCAAAATTACTGACGTAACTCTTACATACATTATTAAAACGTTTCCAATTATCGACAAACGCAAGCACAAATGAGCCGTATTGCGGTCCCTCGTTTAGCAGCGTTTCAATCGGCGTTAAACTTTTATCGTCAAAACGTTTTTGCACGGGATGAAGCGAACTCGCGTTATCAAGCGAGTTGATAATCAACAGTGTCCGCTTTGTTTGAATTTCGTTGACTGTTTCCGTTAAATCGCAGTCCCAATTTTTGTCGTGCATTTCGATATTTCCAAATTCACTCAAATCAAACGCTGACTCTTGTGGATAAGAATTGTAATAAATCACACGGTCGAAATTGTTTCCTTGCTGAATCGAATACAACACGGAGTGTAAAATTCCGTACCGAATTGCATCGTCAATTCCCGCGACGCAAAGATTGTTTCCAAGTCGGCGTTCCCACTGAAACGCAAACGGTTGAGCGTCAAAATTGAGGTGTTCACCGAGAACGATTTGCGAAGGACTCGTGATAAAATTTCCAAACCATTGCGACGCGGGAATGATAGGCGGAGCCGAGCCGTTGAAAATTTTCGTATCCGCAATAAATCCTTTTTTCTGTGTTTGGCTTGCAATATCAGACAAATGGTCTGCACAATCCTCTTCGGTCGCACGCGGAATGTTAAACTTGCGGTTCCCCGTTTTCTGCCCGCTCTGATTGTTGATAATCGCTTCGGGCGGACTTTTCAAATCCGCCGCATCCCAATTTGAAGCGGCAAGGATTAACGCGGAGTCCTCTTGATTACACGCCAACGCAATACGGCAGCCGATTTGACTGATTAACTGTCCGATATTTGTTGTTGATTGCAGCCCCCGCAACGTTTGTGTCGCAAGCAAAACGTGGATTCCGAAAGCGCGTCCTTGACGCAGAAGGATATTGAAAAACGCATCCGCTTGCTTTGTCATTGTTTCGCTGTCCTGAAACATCATTTGAAATTCATCAATGATAAGTAGTACACGCGGAAGTTTATCGACGGTCTTTTCCCGATAATCCTTGAAGTCCCGCGCATTGCGTTGCTTGAAAAGATTAGAGCGGCGTTTCAATTCGTCCGCCAAATGGGAAAGAACCGTTATTCCGTATTCCGTATCGCTTTCCGTTGCAACGAGTTTAATTTGCGGAGTCACCGTGTTCGTATAAACATTAAACTCTGTTCCCTGTTTATAATCCAACAGATAAACGTTAAGTTCATCGGGCGAATAACGGTCGAGGAAACCGTGAATTAAGACGTGCAATAAGTTTGACTTTCCCGAACCGGAACGACCAGCGAGTAAAACATGATGTTCCGTATTGACTCCGCCAAGTTGTAACGCAATTTCTTTTCCGTCGGAAGTCCAACCCAACGGAGCGGAAATTTCGTCAATGGATGTCCGGCTAAAATCGGACGCAGACCACATATCTGTGAGGTTATTACTGTGCTTTTTATGCTGCGAATAATCGGACTTGACCTTATCTATGTATTGCATCAATGTGCTATAAGACGGGAACGGTTCGTTCTTTGCCGTTATTTTTAATTTTTCCAGTCCAAAACGATTCGCTGAATACAACTCATCAATTCTCTGTCCGTTCTTTTCGAGCAATTGCGGTATTTCATACGATGCTCGTTCCGGGCGTTTCGGGTCAATTTTAGAATTGTCAACCGTGATAATCAGCAAAATTCCGCAACGAAGACCAAATTCGATTAAACGTTTCAAGTATAAAATACTCTTGTCAGAACACTGTTCAGGAAAACCGAAAATGAAAAGCAATTTATACGGCAGCGTATTGTCAGGATTTTCTTCGTTATAACGTAGCCAATCAGATACATTACCGTGAAAACGCTTTTGCATTAACTCGTTTGCGTAATCGAATAACTCTTTCAGTGCCAACTCTATTTCGTCCGCAACAGTAAGAAAATGTTTGTGCGGAACAATTTTTTCAATCTCGGTAAGCGGTAAAAACGGAGCGAGAGAACGCCCCATTTGCAACGGGTCAATGACCGTCATTTCCAACATTCCAACAGGCAAAGTAAACAAAAGACGCAATAACAACCGGTGAAGCGGTGAAGAATCGGACGCTTCTTTATACTCCCCTTTGTACTCATCAAATATCAGTTTGGTTAGCGGAAAGTCAAGCAGATTCGGAACGGATTCCTGCCAATCCCCTTGCAAAGTTTTTTCAAGTTTAAGTAAATCTTTGACGGAATTTGAAAAAGTAACGTGTAACAAACCGGATGACAGTATTTCAGGCATAGTACCGGAAGAGTTTAAGGGCTTCTCTTCAAGACTGTCCAAAGACGGTTGAGAAGACCGAATGTCCTCAACCATTCTTTTTAGCGTTTGAAGAAATGTTTCCCAGTTTTTCTGAAACTCCGCAATAACTGCCTTTCGTTTTTGCGCCAACTCGGCTTGTTTTCGTTCCTTATCTTCCTCTGCGGCACGCAGTTTCTCTTCATTATTTTTTTCTGCGTCGCGTTGTTTTTCTTCTTTCTTTTCTTTTTCAGCGAGGATAAGCGGAGACATCTCTTCACGAAGTTCTTCTTCGCCCTTCTTCGTTAGTGTTTCGATTTCCTGCCTAATATGGTTTTCCTCTCGTGATAAGTCTTGCTGTCTATCCCTGATACTCTGTTGTTGCTGCTCTATCATTCTTATTTGCTCTTGCAATTCAGCAATAGTTTTTCTACGTTTTGATTTTTTAATATAAGATGGGACATAGAATAGAGCCAATATTAATAACGGTATTAATATGAGGCATCCGAAGAACACACGTAACGCTTCATCAGATGACGCAATAATCGAGATAGCCGAGATAGCCGAAGGAAAAATAATGAAACCAATGAGTGCCAGACATCCACAACAGCAACCTTTACTACCAATCTCCTCACTAGAAAAATTTCTGAAAAAATCTCCTATTCTTTCCTTCAATCTCTCTTTCCTCCTTGTTGTGGCATCATCTATATTTCGGATTTCACGTTCAAGTTTTGTTGTTGACTCTTGCTTTTCCAGAATTGCCGATTTGGTCTGTTCCCGTTCCTGTTGGGAATACACTTGCTGCGTTATGAGTTGCTCAAGTTTCTCTCGTAAAACCAAAATTTTGTCTCGCAACGCGGCACCGAAGGAAAGCGAAGAAACTGATTCTGCTATTTTTCTATCGAGTGATTTTAAGTAGTCCGCGAATTCATTATTGAGCGAATCTATGGAAGCCGCTAGATTCCGATTGAGCGACTCTACGTCATCCGCAAATCGTTTTTCCGAATTTGCTCCTATGGATTTAATCTTGTCCAACTTTGCGCATAACGCAACAACGAGTTCATCCGCTTTGATAATTTCGTCATCAAGAGGTGTGTTGACTGACATTTCGTAATCGTTTACTGACATTTTTGTTTCTATGATGTGTTAAAGTGTAATGGGTTATAAAAACGACGAATTATAGTAAACTTGTTCGGAAACCCTTTATTTTGCCGCGAATACACGAATAAATGCGAATAATTCGTGCATTCGCGGCAAAATTATTGTGTGTAAATTGTAAATTTTATTTACTGCCGTCGGTTTTAACCGACGGGGAGATTTTTACCGTGAACTGTCATCCTGTACTTTCTAAAAAATAACAATACAATGTCACCAACTTACAACGACTTTGCAAAGTCATTTTTCACAGGTAGGTAAGGATAGGTAATGGTAGTTTTTTGTATTCTATCCTTATCTATCATTGAGTACCTGTGAAAGAAACCTTATTTTTACAAAAAACACATCAGCAGCAATGGGCGTTCACCCAAACATAACCTCATTACCTCATTGTTGCTCGCCCTAATTCTAAATAAGGTAATGAGGTTATTTTTACGGGCGTACATTTGCTACTGAGGTGTCTCGTGTAAAAATAAGGTTTTTTGTTTCCATAAAACCTCAGTAGTAGTTGTGTGTCTTACGTTTTTCCAAATAAGGTTTGCCTCGTGCGCAACAACAGCGTCTCCGTCGGCTGAAGCCGACGGCAATGTTATCTATCTATTGCCGTCGGTTTTAACCGACGGGGGCGATACGGCAATTTTTGTTGAACCCCTTGCGGGGTCAGTTTTTATGTCGGTCTTTCCCCGTGCTATCGCACGGGGTTATCCATATTTAACCCCATACGGGGTAAGGATTTATGGGAACGTTTAACGGCTATTAAGTCGCGCTAGCGACTGTACTTTATTAACCGTAGACTTTAGTCTACGGCTATTTACATAATCCCTTTAATTTCTGCACGCAATGATTCAAAGTTCCTGAGTGAATTTTCTAACTCTTCGTGCATTAGCACAAGTGCGTTCGTTTCGTTACGAACCGGTTCAAACAGGTTGCTTATCATTCGCGTCCCGAATTCGTCGCGCACGGATTCTCTGAAAACATTTTCGGTGTTCAATAATTTCCCTAAAATTTCGTCAAACATTATCTTTGCCTCCTTCGGTAATTGCTTGTTGTATTTGTAAGTTTTGAAGGTTCGCAGCCGTACTTGTTCCGTGTTGCCGGATAGTTGCTTCCATAAACCCTCCCATAGCGGCAACTCCTCCGTTCACAACCGCCTGTCCTCCTTGTGCAATAGTGTCATCGGTTCCGGGCGGGGTTGCTATCATCTTTGCCGTTTCCGCAACCGCCAAACCTATTTGTACCGCTTGCGAAGGTTTGGCGAATCCTTTACTAGCCGCTGTCATTACAGCCCCAAGCGTGGAGGTGTTTAAGGCAATTTCTAAAAACCCCTCTTGCCCCGCGTCGAAAAAGTGATAGAATGCTTCGCACGTTTTTTTGTCCACATTTTTTATCCCCTTACCAATCCCCCAAACAATGAGTCACTCACA
>JAITST010000266.1 GCA_031287585.1 Planctomycetaceae bacterium
CAAACGTAGAAAAATTTGAAAAGCCGCCGGTGTTGACGCAACCGGTAAACAACGAGCAAGGGTAATGTTGTGGAGGCGGGTGTATGGGATTAGAATTTGTAGAGATAATGGTGTCGGTAGAAGAAAAATACCATATCGAAATTGACGAAAGTATAATTGCCTCTCTTGTGACATTCGGAGATTTTACAGATTATGTTGCGGGCAAGTTGAATGTTGTTGATAATCCTGAATCAAGCAACGATGATTTAGCGAAGAGCAACGACGAAGTAATTGAGCAGATTTGCAAGCATACTTCGTTTCTATTAACGCCCGACACTGAAATAAGAGATGTGTTTCCCCAACGTAAGGGAAGGTTGCAACTTTGGAAAATGTTGGGAAAGCAATGGGGACAAACACTGCCGGTACAACCATACAAGCATAATTATAATCTCGGTTCTATTATTGGAGCGATTTTGTTCGTACCACTGCTTTGTCTCTGGATTGAATTTCTGGACAGAACTTCATTATGGCAATTAGGGATGCTTTTTGTTTTTGTCTGGACGATGCTTGTATGTTGGCTTAGTTGGCATTATCGCGATATTCCGAAACATTATAAAACGGTTACTGATATAACCCGTTTACTCATTCGCGAACGTCAACTTCAAGCCCATAAACAGGACAACACTGACGGTTTACAAATACCAGAAAGCGAGTTGGAGAAAAGTTTGAAAGAGTTGTTTGGCGAGGTTCTTGCAATTCCATTTGACAAGATTACCCGTGACAAAAAATTGAGTGAACTTTTGAATATGTGATATAAAAAATATGTCAGCGTTTTCAATTATCGGTTAGATTTAATATACGTATCACGTGCCGACAATATGTTTTCGCGAACTTGTTCCGGGTTGATGATTCCGTACATAACTGCCTCCGGTGTTGTTGTACCGGAATTACCTGCTGTTTGGACACGCACTTCCCAAATTCCGGCGAGACGCAATATCGGTCCCTGCACAAACGCGATATCTGTAATGCGGTCAAGCGGTATCGACTTGCGGCTAAGAAAAATCACTCCCTTATCAACACGCAAAGTATTTTCGTCCAGACGGTAATGCGTCTCGTCCATCTGCCACGGCAACAACCAAGGTGCGATACATTTAGAGTAAACGAACCAAACACCAAGCCCAATCGTTATGACAAAAATACCAGGCACAACTGTCCCACCCAACAGAAATGGCACGAACGCAAACACCAGTCCAATCGAAACAGAAAACAAGCACCAAGCCGCAACAATCATCTTAAAATAATTCATAACGCCATTACGGTCAAAACTAATTTCATTTTGCATAGGATACCTCTGCTTGCTAAAAGTGTTAAATGAGAATTGCCGAACGATGTTGTACCACGTTAGTATCTATCAGAGAATAACTCGTCCATATTTTTTCTGTCTGAACACGATTGAAAATTGTTTGTGTCGCGATATAATCGTAATCCAAAATGTTGATTATGGAATATAAAAAACGAGTCGGGTGACGCTTGTCGTCAAGAAACAACGCAAATCCTTACCCCGTAAGGGGTTATCCATATTTACCCCCTACGGGGTAAGGATTCTTTGTTAACATCTATTAAGTGGTGATGTAAGTAACGCAATTTTCAATCGTGTTCAGTAGTATATCAGCCGTTTTCTCATACATCACACCGTATCCCGCTTCGTCACTCTTACCACTTCGTCAACCGATGACGCGCCTGTTAGCACCTTGTTCCAGCCGTCCATTCTCAACGTTTGCATTCCGTCTTGTAACGCTGCTTTCTTTATTTCCCACGCAGTTGAGTTTTGTCCCGCCAATTCACGGACACGGTTTGTTGTCACCATTAGTTCGTAGATTCCGCTTCGTCCGCGATAGCCGACCTGACGGCACGCGCGGCAACCGACCGGTTTGTACAGTTTGCCGTTTGCTTCTTTTTGGAAACGCTCAAACGGGAAATCATCTGGTAGTTCTGTCGAGTCGGGAACGTATTCTTGTTTGCAGTGCGGACATAAATTACGTACCAATCGTTGTGCCATCACGCCTTCTACGCAGCTCGAAACCAAGAACGGTTCTACTCCCATATCAATCAATCGCGTGTATGCGCCAGCGGCATCGTTGGTGTGTAGCGTGCTGAAAACTAAATGCCCTGTCAACGCGGCTTGTATCGCGTTTTCCGCTGTTTCAAGGTCTCGAATTTCACCGACCAGAACGATGTCGGGGTCGTGACGTAAGATACTCCGCAACGACGCGGCAAACGTCAGTCCGATTTTCGCGTGAACCTGAATCTGACTGATTCCGTCCAACCGATATTCTACCGGGTCTTCCGTTGTGATAATCTTTGTTGACGAATCCTTAATCTCGGTTAGCGAACTATAAAGCGTTGTCGTTTTACCGGAGCCGGTCGGTCCTGTTACCAGAATGATTCCGTGCGGCAGGCGAATCAGTTCACTGAACGTTTTGTAAATTCCGCCGTTCATACCAAGCCCTTTGAGTGAGAACTCCATCGCGTCTTTGTCGAGAAGACGCATAACGATTCCTTCGCCGTGAATCATCGGAATAACGCTAACACGCACGTCAATCTCGCGTCCCGAAAACTTCAACTGAATACGTCCGTCCTGCGGCAGCCGCCGTTCTGCGATATTCAACTTTGCCATAATTTTCAGACGGCTAATAATAGCAGACTGAAAACGGTTTATCTCCGCCGGAAAATTTTGTACGTGCAGAACGCCGTCTATACGGTACCGAATCAACAACCCGTCCTGCTCCGATTCGATATGAACGTCACTAGCCCGCGACTCTATCGCTTCGAGCAAAATTTCGTTCACCAACTTTATCACAGACGGCTCTTGTGCCATCTCCGACAATTCGCTGCCGTCGAGTTCCAAGTCGCCGAGCAACTCAATCGTGTCTTCTTTTTCCTCGTTTTGTTGAACGAGTAAGCCATCAATTGTTTCACTACCGATACCGAGATTACGTTTGATTAGTTTGTCGATTTCGGCACGTTCAGCGAGAACAGGCCAAACCTCTTTACCGGTCGTCGCCGCGATTTCGTCGAGCGGGTACAAGTTGAGCGGGTCGGATGTCGCGATTACCAACATACGGTTATCGTGAAGCGAGACGGGAAAAATCTGTTCGCGATGAATGAAGCGTGTTGGGAACGTTTTGAGTAACGACAAATCAACCGGATGTTCGGTAAGGTCAATGAAACCGATACCCAACTCCTTACCGATAGCACGTAAAACTTGCTCTTCGGTCAGGAAACCTTTCTGCACGGCAAGTTGGTCGATACGCAAACGCGGACCGCCGTTTTTGCGGTTCTCTTTGAGCATCGTCCGTAACTCTTTGAGTGTCGATTCGTTGATAAGCCCGTTAGCAAGTAGGATGTCGCCTGTTTCCATTTTTTGTTTTAATGGGGTTTAATCTGATGTGAAAACTGTTTTCCCAAAAGAGGAGCGGAAAAAGTCCTCCCAGTATACCAAATTTGCTCATATTTGTATAGATGTTATAACAATTTATCCACCTCATACTATACTGTCTCAAAACCGCAAATCCGTCGTAAAATTAGAAACTTGCTAAACGAAAGGACGTGGTTGTTAGAAGTTACCGTTATTTATTCATATCCGTATGCTCCACCAACTTGAATGGTATTCTTTCTTCTGTGGTTTGTTGTTTGGAGTGGTTTTCGTCTGTGGTTTTTATGTGTAGGAAGTATTTGCCGGGGGTGATGGTTTCCGGTAGTTGGAATTTTATTCCGAAATAGTTGTCGCGGCGGCGGCTTTTGAAGACGTTTTCTGTGTCGATTCCGTCTTCACGTTTGATTAGTGTGTTGTCAGCGTCACGAATTTCGTAAGATGTTACCACCTGAATTTGATAACCGAGATTCGTTTCTTTCAATGTCACGTTTTCGAGTTCAAAGTAAACTATAACCATCTCCGCTGGCGAGAACACCGCAGAAACCGGTTCAAACTGTCCGAACCCGTCGCACCTTTTTACGAACTGCATATTCCGTAACCGTAACGACTGTAACTCGCGCAACCCCTCTTCGACGTGGTGGACTGTCGCGTTTGCCCGCTCGTTCGCGTCGTCCGTTTCTAGGAATGTTGTTATCGCCAACACTTCGTTTGACCAGAATTTTTGTTGCGGCTCTTCAAGCGATGTTATCGGTTTCACCGCGTCGCGTTTGTTGCCCAACAGCCCGTCTAACAATCGTAACTGTGCTTCATCACGATAACTTGGTTGACGGCTTGCCGCGATTTTTTGATGCAGCAAGTCTGCCGCGATTCGTAGGCACTGGTCGGGCGATGAAAAATTGTTTGACGATAAATTATTCGGCGACAACGACTGCCGCGTGTTGTTGTAATCGTTGTTCCCGCTGTTGTTAGCAGCGTTATTATAGCCGTCACTGTAACCACCGTTATCGTTTTGACGTGAACGAAAACTTCCGTTTGGTGATGATGAATTGTACGTGTTTTGTCGTAAATCGTCGCCACGCTCGTAACGTTCAAAACTTACCGGCGAAACACGTTCGTCGTTTCGTGAAGAAAAACGTAACGAGTTGAGCGGCACGGACGAACTTGACGAACGATTATCACTGTAACGCGGCGGTAACGGTAAATCAGAATCGTCGTCGGATGATTGGTATTGCTGACGTTGGCTCGTTTCGCGGCTGGACTTCGGTAAATTATTCTGTGCGTCGTCATCAAACTGATTCCGTAACGGTAACTTTTTCGCGGGCGGCGGAGCGATGTAATTGTCAAACGCTGGCGGTACCGGCGGCGCATTCGACGCTACTTTCTCTTCGATACTAGCACGTGTTAGTGTGTTAGTATTTTTGGCGATTGAATCTCTAACGGACGAACTTGATTGCGAACCTGCCAACGCTGAATTGGTCGGGATTTTTTCGTACTTCTTACGCTGTTCGGCGAGCAATGAACTCAGGCGGAACGTAAACTCTTCGGCAGGTTCGGATGCTTCGAGTTTTGCGAGACTTGCCGCCAATGTCTTCTTCATTGACGCATCAATAGTGCGGAACGTTTGCAGTTCGTTGAGGAACGCTGTTATCTTCGGTGAGTATCCGTTTGACGTTTGCGGACATTCTTTGACCAACGG
>JAITST010000326.1 GCA_031287585.1 Planctomycetaceae bacterium
CGTCCTCGACACGGTGTTTGATTCGTGTGGACGACTTTCTCTTCACCGCGATTCGAAAATTAGGTAACGAGACATTGCAACACAAACTTCAAGAACGTATCAACAACGCCGAAAAACAAACCGAATCCAAGCAGGTTGTTTTACATCTCTCATGTGATCGTCGCTAAAAAAGCAATCGGAATTTGCCGAAGCCGACGGTTAATATGGCAATTGCAACGCTAAGTGAGATAGAGAATTTACGGAAGATTGCAAGGTGTTTCTCTGGTGTGAACGAGTTGCTGTTGAGTTTACTCTCAAACGATAATTTTGATGAAGAACAGAAGGAAGTGATACGGTCATTACAGACATATCTTAACAACAATCGTGAACGTTTGAATTATCGTGAGCGGTTGTTTGAGGGACGTGCGATTGGGAACTGATGTGTGGATGGAGCGTGCAAAAACTTGGTGGGAAGGAGGTTGAAACAGACGGGAGCATGTTGGAGAAAACAACGGGCAGAAAAGATGGCTGTCATTTGTATCGCAATATACTCAAAACAATGGAATTATTGTTGGAAAATGTAAAAATACCAACAATAAGTTTTATACCCCCCTACAGAATAGCGAACACCTCTCGCTTGTTTTACATCACCAGCATTGCCGCGTACTGCGGTAACTGATTTGCTTGACCTAGTACCGACGCGGCGGATTGTACTAGGATTTGGTATCTTGCCAAGTTTGAACTTTCCACCGCGAAGTCGGCGTTGGAGATGTCGGCTTCGGCTGCTACGAGTGCTTCAAGGTTATCTTGTAATGCTTGAATGTTTGGGTCTAACATACTGCGTTGGACTGCTCCTATTCTTCCGCGTATCATCGAAATAGACGCGTTAGCATCTTGGACTATGCGGTCAGCCAGACTTGTGTTCGTTCGCATATCAGCGTTGCCGCCGGATTTTAGTTGGTACAGATGTCCGCTCGTACCGCCCAACGCACCCGTATCAATACTTGGTATTCCAAGCCGTACCTGTTGCGTCAATGCTACGTCCGCTCCCAACTGGAAAACCGCACCGCCGCCGCTTATCGTGAACGTTGTCTTCTGCCCCGCACTCATTCCACCTACGTTCATCGAACCTTCAAACGAGAACTGCGATGTCGAAATATCGTTACCGCGTGCTGCCGCTCGTTGACCGTTTATCGTTGCAACAGCGTCTTCACCAGCCAACCTGTTGAGACGTTCGCCTAACGTTGAATACGTGTTGAAAAAACCTTCGACTACACTGACGCTGACAAACTCGTCACGTCCGTACCCATCGGATTCGAGAATTAAATGCTCGTTTGAATCGCTCTGACCAGTCATCACGGTACCGCTTGATGCTGTTTGTCCATTTGTCAATTCGATACGATAGCCGCCTGATGTTGTTCCTGATGGTTGTATTGCGGTGGCATCGAATGTGATGAGTGCGTTCGCGGCAGCGGCATCGGTTGCGTCAATGTAAGGCGTTGTTACGTCGAACAAACTACTACTAAATTTTGGATCAATTTTGAGAACCTCCGCCAACGTGTATGCGTTTAGACCATAAACACCAACACCCATATTCGCCCGAACAACTAATGATTTTGTTCCCGCGTCGTATGTAACGTCAACGGTACCAGCGGCAGTAGCCAGATTACCATCCGTCCACGCAGGCATATTTGTATCATTAAAAAGGTAAACTTTCACACCAGCCATACCCGTTCCGGTATCCTTCGCGGATATTGTAAACGTTGTCCCACCCGTACCCAAATCAACATAAGCGTTATCATCAACAATCGCTTCATTGTTACCAAGTAATATGACGTAACTCTTCGACAGTTCGGTACTCGACATTGCGTTTGCGTTGACAATGCCGTTACCGAAATTGGCGTAGTTCGTATTCGGGGCAACGCCGGACGGCAGCAATAGTTCGGCACTGATACCGAGAGTTTCCGTAGCGGTTAGACGGTCAAACAATGTCGCGATGTCGCGGGCGGTCGTGATTGAGTTACCAGCGGCATCGGTTGCGAGGTTGATTTGGAGAATCGGTGAACTTATTCCGTTCGCGATGTCCGTACTGCTTGGCTGAACGACCTTAACACCGAGTTGTTGATTCGCAATACCGATACCGTTCGTGTTCTGAGAAACAAGCCGGACAATCGTACCGCTCGTCCCTGTAAATCGCAAAGCATTATCGCTATTAACGTCACCGTAAATCGCCGACGCATTTTGAAACGTGATACGTCCGCTTGATGATGTATCGTTCGGCAACGCTGACGCGGTAAAATTGCTGCCGAGCGCATTATTGATTAAGCCGATGACGGTTTGTGCGGTTGCGGAAGACGAATAACTGCTTGCGGCGGCTTTCGTGTTGTCGTTCAACATATATGTATTACCGCTCGGCAAATTACTGATAACGTCGCCGCGATTAACACCGTTCACTAACGTCGCCTGAACGTGCGGGGTATTGTTTATCAAATCCTGAATCTGTCCGACAGTCGCACCGGCTTTGTATTGGATTAGCAACTCGCCAGCGTCACCGCCGCTGTTCAACGTAACGCGGTCTCCATCGGATAATGTACCGGTTATTGATGAACTAACTGCTATCACACTGCCGCCTGTTGAATCGCCAAGCGCGATCGCCAACGCGGAATCAATTCTGCCATTTGTAACGCCAGCCGTGAACGTAACCGTTTTTGCTGCGCCGTCGATAGTACCGTCCGCACTACCGTTAATGTTGTCAACAATGATTGTCCAACCGTTCAGTTCGGACGTGTGCTGGTTGTTTGTTCCGCTTGATGTAACGTTTGCGTCAATCGTCGCTACACCGTTTTTACTCGAACCGCTTGCCCTTTGCGGTGTCGTGAGAAACTGTACAAGATTTTCGTTACCGCGTGTTAAATTTACCGATGCCGCTCTGTTTGTCGTACCGCCGTCATAATTTGCATCCGTTACAATGTTAAATACTCCGGCGAAGTTTGCGAAATTCTGTTCTTGCGCGCCGACCAACGAAATCTCAACAATCCCCGGTGTTTTCCCAGTTGGGGCTGAAATAATCTTTGCGTCATTGGTATTGGTTGTACTTTTCGTGATTCTGAATGTGTAGTTACCATTATCGAAACCGACATCGTTTGCGCTGATAACAATATCGTTATTCGCACCGGTACTGGACAACGTTATGCTGCCGCGAGCCGCGACACCTTCGACCTTTGCCGTTACGCCTGTTGAATCTGATAAAGCGTTTATGGCGGCTGCAATTACGGACGTTTTCGTTCCGGCACCGAACTTGAACAACTCGCTGCCATTGCTGCCGCCGATGCGAACGACAGTGTCGTTGCCGACACCTGTTCCGTAGTAAACTAATGCTGCCTTTTTCGCGGGTTCAAACAATTTTACGGTTACGTCGCGTGTCTTGTCGCGACCGAAGTTTGCGGAGTGAATTTGCAGGTCTGATATTGTTTTGCCGTCAACTCCAACAGTGGAGAAGCCAAGCGAGCCGTCGAGGAGTTTTTTGCCTTGAAAGTTTGTACTGCGTGCGATACGGTCAATGGAGTCGAGTGAAGCATCTATCTCAAGTTGGTTAGCGGCGATTTCGGCGGCGGATATTGCGCCGGTATTTGCGGATTCGTTGACGAGAACGCGTATGTCGTTGAGAAGTACGTTGATTTGCGAGAGTGCGGAGTCTGCGACACGCATCACGGAGTTCGCTCGCTGGGTGTTGGTAATGGCTTCGTTGGCAGCAACGATGTCAGACTTAAGTACCTCAGACGCAACAAGTCCCGCCGGGGCGTCCTTACCGGAATTGATGCGCAGACCGGTAGAGAGACGCATAAGTGTATTAGTGAGGTTCGACATATTGTCGCTCAAAACATTCTGCGCACCAAATGCAATAACATTTGAATAAACATATAATCCAGTCATAATAAACCTCCTAACGAATAAATCCCGCACAACCAAACGTGGTATGGAAAACTTTTTTGAATAAATCAAAGAAAAAACAATCACAACCAAGAAACGTATGCTAACAGAAAAATTCAAAACGTGCGAAAGTCTGCAGGAAGTTTGTGAGAAAAAGTATAGGGAAAGTAGAAGATGTGGAAAGAATTTAATGATTGTAAGGGTTGTGAGGCAGATAATGGCATATATTCGTTTACGTAATACTACCTTCCTATATCTCTAATTGGCGTTTGTGTTCGTCGAAATAAACCTGTACCGCTATCGCGGCTCTACTTCTTCTCTCGCCAGAACCATCGTAAAATTCTCTTGAAAATTCTCACGTCGTTCTCCGTCTTTGTCAGCCATTCTCTTGCTTCTATGAAACTTGGTGACAGGTTTATCGCTTGTTGAAAACTTTCTTTTGCGTTACTGTTGAAGCCGGCTTCAAACTGACATATCCCTTTTACCAGCCACGCGAACGGTGCGTTATTCTCGATTTCGATTGCGGCTGCCGCATGGGTTAGACCTTTCAACGGGTTGTGGTAGTAACGTAGTACGTTCGCGATTTCGGTTCTCACTAGCCAATCAGGGGCAAGTTGTTCGGCACTGCTGAAACAGTGGTCGGCGTTGTTTGAACGCGATGCCGCCATAAGTTCGCCGCGAACCATCCAACGGTACGCAGATGCTCCGTCACCCTGTATCGCCGCGTCGCTGTATTGTATCGCCTCGCGAGTGTTTCCTAGTCTGCAAATTGCCTGAGCCCGCGCCGCCAACAACTCGGCGTTGCCCGGAAAAACTTTCAGACCGGTGATTGTCCACATCTCCGCCTGACGTGCCTCGTCAAGCAGAATCAACATCTGTGCCTGCCCAAGCCACGCCGCGACATGCGAACGTTCCGCCTCCAACGCACGTCCATAAGACCGCAACGCCTCCTCGTAATGACCGAGCCGACGGTGCGTGTCTGCTTCGAGCATCCAGTCTTCGACACTGGTTTTATAACGTTTTTGCGGTTTGTCGTCGTCCTGTTGCTCACGTTTACGCGGCTGCGGTGAGCCGTCTGATAGTTCAAGTTTACCGAATCGTGTCACGGTTGTATAGTTAAAATTGGTTAGTTGGTTTTTGGAATTTTAGATTGCGGATTTTGCATGCAGAAAAAACTAAAATTCTACAAACTGAAACAGTGAACGGCGTATTGCCCAAACCGTTCCGTTGACATTTCTGTAATTGACGTTTCCTATGGTTTGCCAATCCGCTTGGTTAATCGGCATTACCAAACGCCCGCGCCGTCCATCCGCGGTAAACGTTACACTCGGCACGATGAAACAATGTCCGTCCGGCACGACAAATTCCATATCAGGCATCGCGTGAGGCAACGCTACCAACGGCAACAAATTCGACGGCTCTCCGTCAACGGATAGTTGCCCGCCGCGCCACGTGACCTTTTGGTTCTCAATTGCCAGCACGCGGTCAACTAAATCTCCTCCGATAATGAATTCCGTATGATTTACCGCCGCACTGAATCGTGTTCGCGATACATAGTAAAACACGACATCGCCTACCTTCGGTTTTATTATCACCCATTGCGAGGTATAAAGGAACGCATCGCCTGCGTGAAGAGTATCGGCATTCACCTCCATGCGTTGCCGTCCGAGATAATTCCCGACAAGCAAGTAAAATGGAACGTAGAGCATCAACGCTCCAACCAGCATCACTGCCGCAACCGAAGTACGTGTCGCACTCTCGCGGCTTGATGTGATTATAACGTTGAGTATCGAAGCGGCATGAAACGAAATCGCGAACGCAAACGCAAAATCAGAAATCACCATACCAAACGTGACCGCCGCAATAATCACAAACGAACAGTAACCGAAGAAGAAAATTTTTGCTCGCAGTTTGTCGCCGAGATACCACTGCGGTAAACCCGGAACGATCGCACGCCAAAACAAAGCACCGACTCGTAGTTCGCTGCAACGTGCGTACATTTTTGTAGCAGATGAAACCGAGCCGCGATAAACGGTATTACTGGCATCGAACATGCGGTCGAAACCGTTACCGGCGCGTAACGCCATCCGGTTGAACAAACGAACAATCGCCGCAATCCGAAACAATTTCTCAAACCGACCAGCACGCGGCGGCTCAATCTCAATATCATCCGAATCACCACCCGGCAAAATAGAACCACAACGAACACAGGTTTTATGCTGCGGCATATTCTCAAAACGACAACTAGGACATTGCATTGGTTTTGATGGATGGTTAAAGGTTATAAAAAATTTAGCGTTTACGGTATAACTACTATCACGACATAACTGCAACAAAATATCATCGCTGAACGAACACACTATTATAACCAAATACGCAGTTATGGCTAGTCATGTCAGTTGCTATGATTTGTATTCAATTTCTACAAAATTCTACATTCCATCTTCCGTATCCCAAACTGTTTGGGTTGACGAAATAATTTTTACGGAACCGCTTCGGTATCCCGCATTAGATACCACCGGAAAATGCGGGAAGCCAAACGAGTTCTTTTCGTTTGGTACAGTCATATCACTGGCGTTAATTTGTGATTTTGATACCTCGACTAACAATAAATCGTTTCCATCTTTGACCATTGCGTATATGTAATCATTATTATGCGGACAACTGAAATACTTATCCGGCTCATCGCCAAGATACGGTTTTACCGCCGTTTGCCAGTCGCCATCAGGAAGTTTACCATTTGTTTTCTCGTATAACAACAACGCGAGTGTCAAACGCTTTATATTCGCCGAACATTCGTCACGCTCAAACGCATTGGGTTTGTAAACGAAGCCCGAGATTAATCGTGACGCTAATATCTTGCTACAATTAACCGACCTGCTGCGGGCCAAAATATAACTCAACGGATTCTTTGAAAAATTGAACATCACGTCACTTTCTGCGTTCGTCCGAACATCGCCATCGTTTGCCATGTCATACCACTTGTTGAAAAGTATGAAACTTTCGTTGGGGTCGCTGAATCTGTAAAACAGCGAGTTTGCAAAGTGTTCCGTTAGTACACTTGAACCCAATATCTCCTTGCTCACCTTATCCCCGGCATACACTTCCTGCAAACACAATAAAGCCAAAAGCCGTTCGCCCGATACCGCTTGTTCAAACGTCGGCATTGGCGGCAATGCGTCAAGTTCTTTGAGATAATGTTCTATCTGCTCTTTGGTCGCCGGATGTTCACGATTGGCGTTGAATCCGATAGCGTTTGCTACTCCATTTATTGCTAGTCCTGCAAGAGAGTTTCCCATTATTATTCTGTTTTGAGATACAAAACGTGCGAGTCTGTGAATCGTAATTATGTCGTAAATCGCACCATCGACATCACCAATACCGATTCTAAACTTCGCTCTCTCTTGTGTAGCAACAGCCATATCACGGTAGATTAACATAATGTCGGAGAACGTGTTATGCGTTTCAGTATTGACGGTATATGGCATTTGAAAAGTTGGTTTGCGAACCGCCTTACCAAGCAGGTCAAGTCCGGCATTGTTTTCATCTAACCAAGTTTTGAATTCAGGAGAATCATCTGTCGTGAACATAGGTTTTCGCAAGAGTTCATACCGCCGCTTCATAACTTGTTGCCTCTTATTTTCATCACCGCTTTCATTTGCCAATCGCTCAAAAAATGTATATGATGATTCAAATTTTAACGTCGGAGCAACATTCGGGTCAATTCCAAGTTTTTCGTAAACCTGCAAACGAACCGGCTCTGTATTGTAAGCAGCATTAAGTATAAAACCGCAATCGCGTACAAACACCCGATAACCGTTGTCGTCTGTCTGCATCTCCGGCGGATAACAACTTTCCTCTAACGCCTTAAAGTAATTTATCCATTTACCGTCGGCGGTAGTCGGACTGATAACGTAAGTTGTGTTTACAGAGAACCGCAACGGCGGAGTATAAATACACCAAAACCAAAACAGCACCGCCAAAACGACAAATGCAACAAACAAAACCAGACAACCAAGTTTGTTTCTAATCTGTTGCTGAACAATTTGCTTAGTAACGTCGGGTAAATTTTCGTTAGACATCGTTTATTCGTGCTGATGGTTTTAATAGACTATGATAGATGGGATGGTAGAGACGTTGTATGCAACATCTCTACTCACTGCCCGCCTGTGCGGGATTAATTGCGAAGAGACCGACACACGAAGAACGAACGAGTACAAAACGTCCACCAAGCGTGCGTCACATCTTTCTCTTACCTTCGTCCGAACAGACCGCGTTTGACCTGTACTCCGGTTGCTTGTTTTCCCTTTACCAGTTCATCATTCTTCGGATGTGCACCGATGAAATCGACCTTGCCTGTTGAGACATCGTAAATCGCTCCTACTATCTGCAATTCACCCGACCTTGCGGCTTCGCGTAAAATTTCACTGCACCGATATAGTTGTTCGATTTGCAAGTAAACATTTTCCTTGCAACACGGCTCAATGATTTCTGCGCCGGTTTTGCCGGTGGATGCTTCGGTACGTTTGACTGCTGGTGCGATCGCCCTCATCAATGTTTCGATATTACATTCGTGACCGCCGTTTGTGCAAGCCGCCGTTACCGCCCCGCACTTTGTGTGACCTAGAACAACGACTAACCGTGTTCCGGTATGCGCAACTCCGTACTCGATTGAACCGTTTTGCGCCGGTCCGGTAACATTACCCGCCGCACAAACCGAAAAGATGTCTCCGATTCCCTGATCGAAAACGACCGACAACGGAACACGTGAATCGCTGCAACACAATATAGTCGCGAACGGATGTTGACCGTGTTCGGCGGTCTCCTTCGCACAGTCTGTATTCGCGTTCGGATGTTGCGTGTTGCCCACGACAAACCGCGAGTTGCCTTCCTGCAACTTCTGCAACGCCGCTGCCGGTTCAACTTTCGGAGTGGAGTCGTGGTGGTTTGCCGCAAAAGCAAACGGAAGTACGAACAATGAACAAACAAAAATAGTTATGAAAAATGATTTTTTCATAACGAAAACCTTTCTGAAAAAAATGATTAAAATAGGAAATAAAAAAATAAAATCAATGCATCTCACGTCCGCCGGTTACGTTTATCGCCTGACCTGTCATATAGTCTGCACGGTCGCTAGCCAAGTAGCAAACCATATTGACAACGTCGTCGATTCTCGCTAACCGTCCGAGCGGTATTTTCGCAGTGAACGTTTTAACAATTTGCTCACGCGGCATTTGCATATTAGTAATGTAGTCGGCGGAAACGTTGTCCCAAACACCGGTATCTTCCGTTATGCCCGGGCAAACGCAGTTGACACGGATACCGTCCTTCGCGGTTTCGTAAGCGAGTGCTTGTGTCAACGCTATAATTGCGCCTTTAGCGGAACTGTACGCACTCATCAGAGCGGAGCCGGTCTTGCCGGACTTGCTGGAAAAGTTGACAATCGCACCGCGTTTTGCCTTCTTCATTATCGGCATCACTTCTTTGATGAACAAAAACGTTCCTTTGCAGTTGACCGCATAAACAAAGTCCCAAGTCTCTTCGGAAATCTCCTCGATTTTACCGCCTTTGCCAGTAACGCCGGCAACGTTAATCAAAGCGTCAACATTTCCGCCGAACGACTTCACGCATTGTGCTACAACTTTGGCAACCTGTTCCGACTTAGTACAATCAGCCGCCACCGCCTCACAACCGGTACCGAGTTCGGCGCGGACAGTTTCAAGTTTTTTTGCGTCAACATCGGTAATCACAACCTTACCGCCTTCCTCAATAATCCGACGGGCAACACCTTTACCAATCGCACCAGCAGCACCGGTAACGATAACAACTTTGTTGGAAAATTCCATTATAACTTCTTTCTAAAATGTATGAATATTTGTGACATATCAAAAAACGTTTCGCCAAAACATAACGCAACGTCCGCAGTCATTTATCCGTCACATTCTATCACAAACAATCTGTATATGGAATACCGGAGACGGCTGAATTTTGCAATTTATCACAGAATTTGGGAAGAGAGATATTGTACCTTATGAGTGTAAACCGTGTTCATTTGGTAAGCGTCAACCGCGCACGAGAAAATCCCTCGCGAATTGCATACGTTATATCTCACCCGTACCAACATTGCAAAATTTATTTCGGTATTTATTTCGGTTGGCGTGTTAGCCGTTAGTCCTTCAACTTTTGAAACTCCCAATCGAATTTCTTATCTGGATAAATTGTCAGTAGGCGAAAACCGAACGGATGTTGGTCGAAATTCTGACTGGTAGTTTCGCCGTTCAAAATCGCGATATTATTGTAATTACGTTTCGCCGTCCGATGCGTATGTCCTGCCAACCAGACCACAACACCGCTGGATTCGCAGAGTTGAAGCAGTTCTGTCCGCTTGGACCTCGGAAGATTGAAGTATTCATCTTTTTCGTCGATTGACTTCACAAACGGCGGTACGTGCGTTAGCAAAATAACAGGCATTTCTCGCCTTTTCGCACTCTGTAATGCGTCCCGAAAGAGCCGTTCATGCTTATCCTGTTCTTCTTGCACAGCGGCACGCCAAAGTTGCGAGTTCGCGGAAACTATCAAATGTCCCTTGCACTCGCGGGGCGAAAAGTCCTGACCGAAATAATTTCGGTATCGTTTCAAGCCCTCGTCCGTTACCGGGTCAGGCAAATCGTGATTGCCCGCTGTCAACATCACCGGCGGTTTGATTTCGGCAACCAATTTCAAAAACGTTTTGACCGATTTTTCGTCAGCAACATTGTTCACCATATCGCCCGCAAACAACACGACATCGGGCTTGAGTTCATTGACCATTTCAATCTCTCGCTTCAAACGTGCAACATCCGCATCGAACCCGTCCTTGCCGAATCCAAGTTGCGGATCGCACAACTGCGCAAGCGTAATCTTCTCCCGCGAATTTTCCGAAGACTCATCTGCTTCCAACACCGATTGCGAAATCCCCGCAATCAAAATCGACTTTATAAATGTTCGTCTTTGCATCAACTTAAACCTGTTGCTAAATTTTTTTTGAAAATTGGCAATACGCCGCAACACCGAAATAGACGGAGGCATTGTAACACAAATCAGACATAAATGCAATAGCGTTTCACAACTATTTGGCGAGGAGGCGAGGAGGGGGTAAATTTTTTGTAGGTTTTGTATAACCACCCCACTTTTTGCGACAATGCCCCGTGGGATTGTCAATAGAATACCCTGCCAAAATACCTACAAACTTTTTACACACCCTTTTTTGAGT
>JAITST010000340.1 GCA_031287585.1 Planctomycetaceae bacterium
CAACAAGAACCGCCACTGACTACAACCACTTTGTTCAACCCCTTGCGGGGTTGGGTTTGGGGGGCGGCTTGCCCCGTGCTACCGCACGGGGTTATCCATGTTTAACCCCTACGGGGTAAGGACTCTTTGTCAACATCTATTAAGTGGTAATGTAAGTAGCGCATCCGTCGCCTATTGATCTGTCAAGAGCGTTTTATTGTTTTACGGTGACTTAGTTAATTATGCAAAAGAAGATTTTTATTTGTTTGACTGTATGCGTATTTACTTGGAAAGTGCAGATAATATCTCAACCGCCCCAATATCGATTCTTGAAATCATAGAAATTTTCATCTTATCTCGTGTCATTGCCGTCAAGGTAGCAACAGGTAAGAGTGTTACACGTCTCCCCAGAATTATTTCAGAGCCGTCTCGTGTTTTTGTTACTATCCTCGGATCATCAAAAGTATTTTCTGCCCCACCAATAACATTTCCCTCTTTATCGCGTATGGAGATTCTTATCCTCATTTTACGATTTGGATTTTCTTCACCGGTAAAAGTGAATGAAATCATAAGCAAATCGCCGCGATTTCGTTCCTTTAGAACTAATGTTTCCAGTTTGAAATCAGATTCTAAATTGTTTAAGTCCTCGCGTCCCAAATCCTCTGGTCTAAAGTAACCGTACTTCTCGAATGGTCATTCTATCGTTATTTCGGTTAGACCATTTGAGTTCTTCGCTCTTGACCTTTGATAGGCAATTTGCAATCCCGCAACGGCGACTAAACCACCAACCGCCGTAACTTGAAGCATTTTACGGCGTGTGATATACGACTCCTTATGAGTTGTATTTTCTACGTTAGTGGTATCTTGTTCCATTGTCATTTTCTCCCGAATAAAGGTTAGACTATGAACACAAACATTTTTCAATCGTGTTCGGTGTAAATACTACACTACTTCACAAAAATTCCCGTCGCGTACCATGTGCCGTTTTCGCTGTGTTTTATGTCGTAGCCGTAAAATTTATTTTCGGCACTCACTCCGCGCCAGTGTCCGGGCGAGGTTCGCCATGCCCTTACGCAACCTATCGCCGCTTGCAGTAACGGTTCGCCGCGCCAACTTTCCGCACATACCTCCGATACCTCATACGTTCCCATTTCCGCCGCGATTCTTTTGAAACGGGCATCGAAGTTTTGGTGTCCCTGAACTTTTGTACGTGCCATATATTCCGCGTGTCCGCTCGCTTCCTTTATCACCAACGGCGAAATTTCTGAATTCGCACTCGCCGGATTTTCCGCGTGATTACGGACTGCGTAGATAATCGTTCGCTGCGTGAGAGTTCCTGCGGGTAACGTTAGAATTGTATTGAACTCGTCTTGCGTGTATGGTTCCCCGTCCAGAAACGGAAACACACTCACAACTTCCCCGTAGTACGCAGCATCTTTGTCACGGTAATCAATTATCGCGATACCGGGCAGACCGCACATTTCTGCAAACTGCTCTTCACTAAAACGCGGTGAATCGGTTGTCAAACGGCAAAGTACATAATCACCGAGTAATTTTTTCGATGTGTCCGACGACAAAATTTCGCTATCAAACTTCTGACATACCGTTGGTAGTTTGTCAATAAAACGTTGCGACTGAATCGGGGCGAGGTTTGCTGTGATGACATAACTCTTGTTGTTGCCGTAATAGTTGACTTGTCGAACCGAACCGCGTTTGGCTGTTCCGCCCGCCGTTATGATTTCACTTTGTGGAACATCTTTTTGTTGTAATGTAGAACCTTCGTCGAGCGAAAAATAAACCAGTAACAATTTCTGTCGTGCTTTCGCGGTTGCAGCGGATTGTTCAAACGAATCTGCTGCTGTCACAACTGCTATATTCGTAAACAGAAAAACTGATAAAATTACAGTTTGCTCGGCAAAAATTGTAAAATTTTGCAAAAAACGCAAGTTTCGCCAATTATTTTGCCACAAATTGACCGGAAGCGGTTTACCAATGCCGTTTAATCTGGTATAATCATTCAATCTTGTCCAGAGTTCACATGTTAAGTTTTGGATAGAATTAGTTAAAAATCGCATAACGTACTCCTTGTTAATGTTGTTTACACGTGTTCGCCACAAACCACACCTTGGTTTACGGTAGTGTATAAAATACACAATTTACAGAGATTATAACGGATTTAACAATTAAAGCAACCGGTACCGATTTTAACGTTTATTTTTCACCCCTAACACAAAGGAGATTTCTGATGAAATCAGTTTGTTTCAGCCGCAACGTTTTTTCAATGATGTTGCTTGTCACTTGTACGTTTTTGTTTTCGCCGCCGCTTGACGCAAAAACGTTTGCCCTTTTCCGCGGTATCCGTAACAACGGCAGGGTTGCCGTTGCGAACAACGCTAATCAAAACACGTTGCCAATCGCCGAGCAATCTTTGGCAACACCTGACTTGCTCGCACAGTTGAAAACCGCGAGCGAAAAACTGAGTGCGGCGTTACGCACGCCGTCGAATCAGGAAATCTCACGCAGTCTGTCGGTTCTCCGTAACGCGAACAACATTCTGGTGCGCAAAGTTGATTCTGAACTAGACAACGAGAAAGCGGCGTTCTGGAAAGAACATTTGCAACTCGCCGACTTGCAGAAAACGTTGGCAACAGCAGAGCCGGACGCAAAATTGCTCGCCGAAATCGCGGGCAAGTTTGAAGCCGATATTGACGGAATCCGTCACATTCGTTTCGCCGCGGCACGCGACGCATTGCGTAATTACCGCACGTTGCTCCAACTCCAAAATGAGCAACAACTTCAGGCACAATTCAAACTTCTCGAAACGTCGTTACCTTCGTTAGTCGAAGCGTATAGCGGAACGGAAGACACTGATGCTGGTGCGAAACTTTCGCGTATGATTGTTTGGCTTGACGACCTCAAATCGTATATTCCCGAAGCGGGAGCAGTCGTAACGTTGCTGCGTGCGAATCTGACGAAGCAAAACCTTTTCGTTGACGTTAGTGAGAAAATGATTGGTGCTGGTTTTATACGCGACTTTCAGGAATCGTTTGACGTTCGTGAAAATATTGACGGTACAAACATAATCGGCACTGGTAACATTGACGGCAAAGTCACAGCGAACTTGGTCGAGAATAAACGTGTTGCCGAAATTCGTGTTGAGTTGAATGCTAATATGGAATCGAACACAACAGGCAGTCAAGGACCGGTAGTGGTTCGTTCGCAGACGAGCGGTACTATGAACGCGAGCAAACTGATTTACATTTCAAAGGAGGAAATAGTAGCGGCACGCGCGACTGCGTCGGGAAATTTGCAGACACAGATTCTCAAAACGTCCATCAACGGCGGCAAGATAATTAAACTTTTCGCCAAACAACAAATTTCGGAACGTCAGCCGGAAACGCAGGCGATTGCAAAACGCCGCGCGGAGCAGCGTCTCGCGAAACGTGTTGACGAAACGGTGAACGAACGGATTGGAGAGTTGAACGGACGTTATCAAAACGAGTTCCGTAAACCGCTCAACGACTTGGGGTTGTTCCCAAGTGTTTGGAATTTGACAACAAGTGAAGACAAGTTACACCTATCGTTGACGGCGGGCAGTTCGTCGCAACTGGCGGCACCGACAGTGGTGCCTGAAACGGCAACAGCCGGCAGTGATTTGGTTGTACGTTTGCATCAGTCGTTTGTTAATAATGTCGCAACGTTGGCGTTAGCGGGTAGAACATTTGAAGAAGAAAGCGTTGTCGCGCATCTGGCGGAACGTTACGGCAAAGACAAACTTCCGAAGGCGTTACAACGTGATTCAAGTGAAGAACCTTGGACGATAAAATTTGCACCGACGTTGCCGGTTTCGATTTCGTTCAACGAGGACGTGTTGAAAGTTTGTGTACGTATTGACGTGTTCAAACAGGGTAACAATGTCTATGAAGCACGCGACGGTCGCGGACTTGATATAACGGTTACGTACAAGGTATCGAAGGACGGCGAAATGACGGTGTTTGAGAAACAGGAAGCAACAGTTTTCCCACGCGGTTTCGACCAAAGCAAGGATAAACTGGGCGGACGCGAAACGTCAATAATCAGTATCGTAAAGAAACGTCTTGACAGTCAACTGCCCGCGAAATTAGGACAAAAAACCGAAATCGCAGAAAGCGAATGGAAAGGTCACTCAATAACTCCCAATCAAGCATCCGCCAAATCCGGCTGGATAACAATCGGTTGGAAGTTTGACTAACACATCTTCCGTCGGTGAAGCCAACTGCAATACATCACAATGATTGTATTGCCGCTGGTTTCAACCGACGGGGTTGGCGAGATTACAATCTATGCGATATAATTACAGTATATACCTGTTACGTTTGAAAATTGTGAGGACGTTATATGCAACGTTTCTGCATCCCTGCCCCGTAAGGGGCAAGGATTCGTGGTAACGTTTAATTATCCGCAACCAACATTTTGAGTTACGGTTGCATCACTACACAAGCCAACTTTAACCGTGTTCGGTGTATGTTGTTGTCTCTACGTGTGGGTAAGATGCCCGCAATATCAGAGACAAGTACATTTCAACAACTAACAAATAGAAATTTTATGACACAAGTTTCCGATTTTTTGAACGAACTTTTTGGACTTGAAGGACAAGTTGCAATTATAATTGGCGGTGCTGGCGCACTTGGTCGGTCGCTAGGTAACGGTTTAGGCAGGGCTGGTGCTGCGATTGTTGTTGCCGACCCGATTGAGGCGGCGTGCAAAGATGCAGTGAAGTTTCTGAACGACGCTGGTATCAAAGCGATTTACAAAATTACCGATGTCACAAGCCGTGAGTCGCTGGTTGCGTTGCGTGAGGAAGCGATTAAGTTGACCGGCAAAATTGACATTCTGGTAAACTGCGCGGGTATCAATGTTGGTACACCGTTCCTCGAAGTTGACGCGGACAAGTGGGATCAAATTTTGGCAGTCAACTTGAAGGGAACAATGCTAGCGTGTCAGGTTATCATCGAGTCGATGCAGGAAACCGGCGGCGGCTCAATACTGAATATCGGCAGCGTAAACTCTGACCGTCCGCTCTCACGTGTTTTCGCTTATGCCGCGTCGAAGGCAGCAGTTGTAAACCTGACGCAAAATATCGCACAGGAATTTGCGACGAAAAACATTCGGATAAACGCAATCTGCCCCGGATTCTTTCCGGCGGAACAAAACCGAAAACTACTGGACGAGAAGCGGGTAGAATCAATAATGAACGGTACACCAATGCGGCGTTACGGCTCGCCTGACGAACTGGTAGGAGCGGCGATACTGTTGCTATCACAAAAATCCGGCAGTTACATAACGGGGTCAACGTTGTACGTTGACGGCGGATTTACTTGTTCGTGGTTTTAGTATGGCGTAACGTTTCTACATTATTTAATATAATTGTCACGGTTGAAAATTGGGTTGTGTCCCTGAATTATTGATGTGATGGACAATACCGTTAAAATTTCGGCATTTCACGACATTCACCCATAAATTCTGCACACGACCCACAAATTCTGAAACAATCAGCAATTTTATAAATAAGAATACTATGCCAACAATCGCAATACTTGGTGCTGGCTTGATGGGTACAGCCATTGCGGTTGCGCACTTGAAATCTGGTTTTGATGTCGTTCTTTACGACCAACACGTCCAGCCGCTCGAAGACGCTCCGCAACGTATCGCCTCCGAATTGCGTATGCAAAACGCCGGCGCAACCGCGATTGAGCGTCTGTCACGAACCGACAATCTCGACATCATCGCGTCGTCCCGCTGTTCTATCGTTATCGAAACGATACCGGAAAAGTTGCGTGCGAAACAGGCACTTTACCGTTTGCTCGCGGCATTGTACCACGATTGTTCGTCACCGGTTCTGCTTACAAACACGTCAACGATTTCGATAGCGGAGTTGGCGGTTGCGGTTCCGTCGCGTGAAAACTTTTGCGGCTTCCACTTCTTTCATCCTGTTCGTGAACGGTCATTGGTAGAGATTATCCCGACCAGCGAAACGTCGCCCCAAACGTTGCAACTTGTCACCTCGCACGCGGAGCAAATTGGTAAACAGCCGATTGTAGTTGGTGACTCGCCGGGTTTTCTCGTGAATCGGTTGCTGAATCCTTACCTGAACGAAGCGTTACAAATGCTGGAATCGGGAACGCCGCTAACGAATATCGAACAGGCGGCGACCGCGTTCGGAATGGCGATGGGACCGTTCCGAATAATGGACGAAATCGGGTTAGATGTAACATTCCACGCGGGTTGGGTATTACATAAAGCGTTCCCCGAACGTGTCGCCGCGTCGGAGTTGCTGATGGAATTAGTACATAGAAAAAAACTAGGCAGAAAGACGGGCGAAGGTTTTTATATCTACAAAACGAAACAACAATGGGACGACAACGGAGTAATAAACGAAGCGTTATTGCAAGAGATGATAATAAAGAAAACGAACGCGGCGAGCGAAAAGGAAATACAGGAGCGTCTGTTCTTCGGAATGTTACTCGAAGCGTGCCGTTGCGTTGACGACAAGGTCATAAACTCGTTGACAACAGCAGACATCGCGGTAGTAAAAGGTTTAGGATTTCCAAAGGAACGGGGCGGTCTAACGCAGTGGTTAAAAAATTACGGAATAGAAAAAGCAAACGAAACGCTAAAGATGCTGGAAGAAAAATACGGGAAAAGTTTTTGTCCGAGTGGATGTTTTAGGGAATCGTTCAAGTTGTAAAAAGTAGGCAACCAATTTTCAACCGTGACAATCATAAATCTAAAATTCTTTTTCTTCGTGTTGAATCTTTATGTCCGTGAACGGTTACATACGAGATTTTCCGGTTTCTCATTCCTGAAATTCGCTCTTTACCAGTTTGACAAAATGTGGTATGATATTGGTTTTCGTTGGCTTTTGTCGGCGGTTTTGGTTTTTTGGATGTCCTGTTTATTATGGAGGATTTTTTTATGAGTACGCGCATTCCGTTAAATAAAGCTTATATTAGGGAGATGGAGCAGGAGAAAAAACTTGATATGAGCACTATCGAGTTGGGCTTGAACGTTCGGACTACAAATTGTCTCGACGAACACGGCATTTCGACTGTTCGTGACTTGCTTGATTGCAATCGGGAAGAGTTGTTGTCGATTTCAAACTTCGGCGAAAAAACGCTCGAAGAAGTTTATAAAGCGTTGGAGCGGCAAGGGTTTTATCGGAAGGACAGACATCCGGATTACAGACCGGATATTTCAGAGATTCCTCGTTAAACGCGGAACGGGCGAATTTTAGAGTTTAGATTTTAGATTGTTTGCGCAAATCTAAATTCTAGTCTCTAAAATTTGTACCGCCTGCGTTTTCAACCGCGCGGGGAAACTATAAACAACCCACAAGGAGTTCCCCTCGTGCCTGAAAGTAATCGTTCAGATGGTTTTTCTAATCGACCTTCGCGTCGGCGTTTGGCGTTGCGCTTGTGGTACGTCGAGGCGTGGTTGTTTGCTGTAATTTTCTTTCTCGGTTTGTCTCTGTCGCTCGTTCATTTCGTTACCAAAATAATCCCGCTCTGGAACAGTTATCGCGAATACGCCGAACAAACTTGTACCATTGTCACGTCCGACATTTTCTTCGCACCGCCAAACGCGAACAATTCCGGTAACGATGACGATTCAGATAACGGCAACGATTACGACCAACACGGCTCGATGTCCGATGACGGTTTATCGTTACCGTCGTTTCCATTCGTGCCACAACCGTCTGATTCGGAAGCACAAACTCACGAAGTCAAGTGCCGTCTCGAATTGCTTATCCGTTACACTGTCAACGGCGAAAACGAACCGCGTGAGTTGCGAACCGACGGGCATCACACGATTACGCCCGAACTCGAAACGGAATTTCCGCTCAAACAATCTGACGCGGAACGGCTGCAAAAACAGTTTAGCGTCGGTAAAGATGTGCCGTGTTGGATTGCGATTGACGACCCTGCCGTTGTCGTGCTGTTGTCCAATCCGCTCGAATGGGATTGGTACATTCAAGGGATAATGTTACTGGTGATGATGTTCGGCGGCGGTGCTTTCTGGCGAACGCTTATCAGCATTTCAATTTCAGATGAACAACGCGCGGCACGATTGAACAAGCGTGTTGTCAACTCAGAACCGTTCCCGACTGTCCCCGGCACATCATTCATAAACGACAGCCCCGGCACGATTCTCGCGTTTCGGTTGCCGACGGATCAGGGACAGTCGATTCGGACGATGGCGTTGATTGTGTTCAGTATTTTTTGGAACGCTATATCGTGGAGTTTTTTTGTGTTCGCGTTTGTATCGTGGAAGACGAATGTTGACTTGGTGTTCGCGATTTTGTTTTGTATCGTGTTTTGCGGGTTCGGAATGGTGATGATAACGTTGAACATACAACAATTACTAGTGGCGTTCGGTTGCGGACAAATGTTTTTGGAGATTTCTGACCACCCGATTTATCCTGGGAAACGGTATCGGTTGGTACTTATGCAACCGGGCGTGTTCCGTGTTCGGCAGTTGGAGTTGTCGTTGGTTTGTGAGGAAGTCGCAAGGTTTCGGCAGGGGACGGACACGGTGACAAATAATAAGGAAGTTTACCGACAACCGTTATTTATGCAGACCGATTTCGAGACCGCCCGCGACGTGCCGCTGCAACGGGAAATACTACTATACCTACCGCACGGAGCAATGCACTCATTACACTGCGAATCGAACGAAATAAACTGGAAACTGGTACTGATAGCCAAGTTCGACGGCTGGCCCGACCTGTTTCGGGAATGTCCTGTAATAGTAAGACCATCGCCGTTGAACAGGTTGGCAGATGAGGAGAGTTTGGAGTAGAATTTTTTCAACGTACAAATTTCAAAAAATATGCCATACACACAATCCCCCGCACCAAACGTCGGTATCACGATAATCCTCGACGGACGCGGCAGCAGACAATACTATCCGAGCGAAACACTCGCTGGCAGTTACCGCTTCGATTCAGTAGGCGGTGACGACATCAAAGCGTTAGAAGTTTCGGTACTCTGGCAAACGGAAGGCAAGGGCAATACCGATTTAGGTGTCCACGCATTCTGGCGTTGGGAAACCGCTGCCGGTGACTGGATAGACCCGCGTCACCCCGGACGTTTCAACACAATCTTACCAGCCAGCCCGTTGTCATATAACGGAATAATTGTCAAGATAAACTGGTGTATCCGAGTCCGCCTATTTTTAGAAAACGGACAACAAGTAGTAGAAGAACTACCGTTTTGGCTGGGAAACGTACCGGACGTGAGAACATTGCGGTATTCGTAATGATGCAATTTTGAGAGGTAGATTTTCCACTATTCGGGGCTACTGCTATTGTTTATGGCTTTTAAGTGTAATGCGTTATTAGAGATATCCGGATGTGTGTCTCTACATTCGGTTTATATTTCCATTTGATGTTCACGTAAAAATACTGCAGTTTGATGTAAATCTTGTTTTTCTAGTGATTGTAAGTATTCGGGAACGGTTTTTGGAGGACAGTGGAGGGATTTTCTATGTTCTGCGATTGCTTCAATAAACCTTTTTATATCGTAGTCAATTAACCGAATTACTAAGTCGTCCGGCGTGATGGCTTCGATATGATATTGAGCCAATACTGTTTTTGGGAAGTCTTTCAAGTTTTTTGTTACGATAAATCTTGCATCCGAATATATCGCAACAGCAAGAACGTGGCGGTCGTTTATGTCTGGTAAATGTAGTGTTGGTATGATGTGTTCATAATTTCTAACGAGACTTCGCGGAAATTTTTCATCCATTATACGGCGAGTTCGTTCTAACCGTTCTAAACTTAGGTCGGGACGCTTTCTCAACAAACTTCGTACCCATTCATCATGGATTGCATCAGACCAAAATGGTGTAATACAATCATATTCAGCCAAGAATAACAGAATGTCACGGAGCGTGGCGGAATACAGAACACAAGCATCATACACTGCGTTGAACATCGTCCTGTTCCTCGTCAAAATCCTCCAATTCCATATCGTAAAGTCCCATCTCTTGCGATATTCTGACAAGTTCCGTTAAAGCGGCTACACCACGCTTTTTATCTTGTTTATATTCATTCAAAGTTTCCCACGTTATCGTACGTTCGCTACCAATCTGCTGAAATTTTATACGGCTGCAATCAAGTAAATCGTTCACGTGTCTTACAGACATACGGAGATAATCAGCCGCCTCGTCTATCGTTGCAACTTGTGAGATTGGGGTAGCATTGAAATCTAGAGATGATGCGTGTAAATGCTTATTCATTGTTTTCTCCTGTAATAGCCGAAACGCAAACAATACTGCTGTTCGCGGTGTTAATTCTAAAATCAGTAACATTGGTTGTCAATACGGAAAGAAATTGAGCAAACGTTCACGTTTGCAAGTTGAAAAATACCCCCCGTATCTCTCACACACACAACTCATTAAACATCGCTTCGACAACGAACTTCAAATTCCCATTGCTGTCAACTTGTTCTATCGTTGTCATAATTCTTTCTATGTTACTCACGTCGCGGCGGGCTTGTTCTTCGTTTGTCTTTGCGTGCGAACGTAGTTGGTTTTCGTAGAAGTCTATCGCACATTTTAGTATGAAACGTAAGCGTTGACGTTTTTTCGGCGCGTCGTCTTTTCCGACTGCGTCAACCGCTCGGTTTACTGTTGCCGCGGCAGCGATTGTGTTTACACGTTTCACGCTCAGCAACTTCATTACATCCTCACGAACCACTTCAAGTGAATCGTCCATCATCTCACAAGCCGTTTCTATACTACCGTCCGCACGTTTCGCAATCAACAAACTTTGTTCGTCAGAACCTACAATACCATGCTGTTTAAGCACCGCCGCAACGTCGCTCGTTGACAACGATTGAAAACGAACGGTCTGACAACGGCTGCGAATCGTCGGCAACTGTTTCGCTGTTGACGACCCCAACAAAATCATCAGCGAATTGTTCGGCGGCTCTTCCAACGTTTTCAATAGCGAGTTCGCGACTTCCGAGTTGAAAAAATCCGCGTCATCAATCAACGCAACTTTCTTCCCGCCGAAATACGGTGAGCGTGAAATCTCGAAACACAATCCCGACTTACCGCGATGCTCCTTGTCGCCGACAATCAATTCGAGCGGCAAACGCGACTTGTCCGCGGGCTTGGCAATCGCGTGAAAATCAGGATGTGTG
>JAITST010000375.1 GCA_031287585.1 Planctomycetaceae bacterium
ATAAGCCCGATGATTTTGAACAAATGAAAATGATTAGCATATACCATAATCCCGCTTCGTCTGTTAATATCCGATAGTGGTCAACTGAAACGTAATGCTAAATTTCCTAATGTAAAATGTTAAAACCAAAAAATCGCAAAAATTATTTTGGTGTAATTCGGTGTTTGTGTTTGACGATTCACGCGGCGTGACCGATTAGGTTGCCGTTTGTATTGTAAGTCTCAATAAGCGGACGAAGCGAACTTATGCCAAATTAAATGTGTTTCACCCCAAAAGGTATGTCATTTAATTCAATCACCTGAATTTATGTATTTGTCGTATTGTGATTTTTTGGAAAGTACAATTAAAAACTTGTTACAATACTTTTGCCTCACGGGGCAAGGATATTGTGGAGATGTTGCGTCTTACATCTTTACAGTAAGCAATTTTTCAATCGTGTTCAGTAGATTGTTCGGGAACGGCATTAATTCCGTAAAAATGCCGAAAAAGACCGCATTGTTGCTTGACGAAAACGCACCCGTTACCCAAAATGTCGTAATAGTACAAAAAAATGTCGCAATAGTACAAGACTATCGATTTGATTTGGCGTATAATACGGTTTATAAAAATCGACTCTACTTTGTGATCGCGTAATCGTAACCTTGTTTCATACCATCCATTACAACATTAGACTTGTTCGGTAACTTCAAAATAAATAAAATTAACAATTTACATACAATAATTTTGCCACGAATGCACGAATTTATAACGAATTATTCGTATTTATTCGTGTATTCGCGGCAAAATAAAGGGTTTCCGAACAAGTCTAGTATATTTTCAACCCTTAACCCATTTTCAATTTAATGAAAACACTTTACACACTTTTACCGGTATTCCTTGCGTTGGCGTTTGCTAATGTTTTGTTTGCCGATGAGCCGTCCGACGACGGTTTTGTTTCAATCTTTAACGGTAAAGACCTGACCAACTGGGCGGGACAATCCGACGGTTGGCGTGTCGCGGACGGTTGCATTGTCGGCGAGAGCACGCCGGAAAAACCTTGCAAGCGGTCGCACTATCTTTACTACACCGGCGGCGAACCGAGCAACTTTCATTTCAAGACTACGTTGCGTTTACAAGGTAACGGTAATTCCGGTATTCAGTTTCGGAGCGAGAAACGTCCGAACTGGGACACGTTTGGTTATCAGGCAGACCTTGACGCAAGTCAGCAGTGGACGGGTTGTTTGTATCACCACACGCGGGCGGCTGTTGTCAAACGCGGATTCGATAACGTAATCGACCCCGACGGCAAAGTCCACGAAAAAAAGTTCACTGATGTTGACCCGATTAAGTTTTACAAACCCAACGACTGGAACGACTACGAAGTCATTGCCGACGGCAACGTAATAACGATAATCATCAACGGACAAATGATGTGCCGCGTCGATGACCGTAACGCCAAAGACGCACCGAAAACCGGTATCATCGCGTTGCAGATGCACCAAGGTCCTCCGATGAAAGTCGAGTTTAAGAACATCAAACTGAAGAAGTTGTGAATTTTAGATTTATGATTTTAGATTTTAGATTTTGTTTTAATGCGCAAAATCTAAAATCATAAATCTAAAATCTAAAATAAATTTTCCTTTTCCTTTTCACTCCTAACCCAATTATTACTCCAATGAAACAGAGCAAATTTTCTCGTCGTGAATTTATCAACAATTCACTGAAAACAGCAACCGTTGCGACGGTTGCGTCACCAATCTTAATTCCTCGCAGTGTGCTTGGACAAGACGGCAAGCCCGGCGCGAATGACACCGTTAAGATTGCGTTGGTTGGTCTTGGCGGCCGTTGCACCGGTATTTATGGTGCCGATGTCAAACCCGCCAAAGGCGGCAAAGTTGTTGCCGTCTGCGATATTTTACAAACTCGTGTTGACCGTTTTATGAATCGTTATAAAGGCGATTTCACTCCTGAACAGGGTTTCAACGACCTTCGCAAGATGATCGAAACGGCGAAGCCGGACGGCGTGATGTGTGAAACCACCACGCACCAACGGGCTTGGGCAGTTGCAAACTCAATTGTGATGGGTTGCGACGTTTATATTGAGAAGCCGATAGTGCTGACGATTTCTGAAGGTCGTCATCTCGTCAATTTGGCTCGTAAGTATAAAGCGGTCACACAATGCGGTTCGCAGCAACGGTCATTGCCTCTGTGCCAATGGGCGTGCGAACAAGTTGCCAACGGACGCATCGGCAAAGTCAAGGAAATTCTGGCACCGAACTTTGTCGGTCCAAACCAATGGACTGACCAGCCCGGCGAAGGATATAAGGACGGCTTGAACGATGAATCGTGGGATCAATGGCTTAATCAGTCTGTTTATCGCCCGTTCCATCCGCAGTTGTTTTACAACTGGTCGAATTGGTGGGACTACGATGCCGGCGGTCTTTGCTTTGGTGTCAGCGGTTGGGGAACTCATTCATACGACCAAATCTGTATGGCGATTGGTATGAACGATACAGGACCGACCGAGATTCTGCTCGAAGAACCCTGCACGATTCAGAAATCCGGCAAGTTCCAGACACTCCGTCCGACCGACGAAGAAACTGGTGCCGCGTACTACCACATGGCGAACGTTACCGGACCTCGCGCAAAGATGACGATGTGGACGAAAGACGGTATTGCGATTAAACTACACCTCGACGGCGATTGGGGACCCGGATTGGGTTGCATCGTTATTGGCGAGAAAGGTAAGGTTGAAATCAATCGTCACAAAATTTCGTCGAATCCGAAAGACTTCGCGGCGGAAGGAATGAGTGAACACAGGAACACTCGCAGCGAAACAGTGTATCACGTTGAAAACTGGATTGACTGCATCAAGACCAGAGAGAAAGCGAACGCTGACATCGAAATCGGACAGCGGGCGACATCGTTCTGTGAGTTGGTGAACATTGTCCGGGCAACGGCGGAAGTCGGCAAGAAAATCGGCTGGGATCCTGCCAACGAAAAATTCGTCGGCAACGATAAGGGCAACACTATGTTGAGCCGCCCAAGGCGCAAAGGTTGGGAATTACCAACGTGACGTGAGGCGAAGTCATTCCTCCGCCTAGTAAAAAGCGGAGGATAATCCCATCGCCGGAATCGCGGGTACCTTGCCCGCAATTCCGGTACTTGCCAAAACTCCACTTGACTTTCAATCTCACACTTGTTACAATTCACCTTTTTGATAAGTTCCTCTAAACCCCGATAAAATGCCTGATTACAAACAACTTTACGAAACCCGCCTGAAACGTTATGTTTCAGCGATGCGCGGTACCGGTAAACCGGATTGTGTGCCGATACGTCCGTTTGCGGCTGAAGTCACCGCTGTTTACGCCGGTATGACTTGTCAGGATGTAACGCAGGATTACAATATGGCGTTCGACGCGATACTGAAGTGTTGCCGTGACTTCGATTGGGACGCGACACCCGCTAATATGGTTTACGTTTGGACGGGCTTTGTTCAGTCGGCGGGAATAAAATACTACGCGATGCCCGGTGTGCAGATTCCGGCGACAACCGGTTTTCAGTACATCGAACCGTCCGACGAAAACGCGAATATGCGTGAGGACGAATACGACGCTCTCATCGCGAACCCGACCGCGTTTCTCGCTAACACGTGGTTGCCGCGTGTTACTCATACCGTCAAAGCACCCGGCGAACCGAATACGTTTGCGAATAACGTGTCGTTGTTATCCGGTATGGCGGCGATGAAAAATTACTTCAACGCTTACGGTCCGCACGCCGGACGAATGATGAACGAGACCGGTACGCCCGGCGCGATTTGCGGAATCCTTAAAGCACCGTTCGATATTCTAGCCGACAAACTGCGCGGCTACCGACCGTTGTGTATGGATATGTTCACGCGACCTGAAAAAGTTATCGCGGCAACCGAAGCACTTTTGCCGCACCTGCTCTATATGGCAAAACGAACGTCAGACCCGTCGAAAAACGTGCCGGTTGGTTTGTGGATGCATAGAGGTTGCGTGCCGTTTTTGTCGCCGCAGCAGTTTGAAAAGTTTTACTGGTCGTCGCTCAAATACATTATCACGGAACTTTGGAAGGACAACATTCAGACGTTGTTCTATGCGGAAGGCGAGTGGAATCCGAACTTGAAGTATATCAAAGAGTTGCCGGAGAACAGTATCGTCTATCACGTTGACAAAGGCGACATCTTCGAGGTACATCGTGAACTCGGCGGCAAATTCTGTATCAGCGGCGGCATTCCGAACGACCTGCTGGCGTTTGGTAAACCGGACGAAGTGCGGGCGGTGGTAAAGAAGGTGATAGAAGGAGTCGGGCAAGACGGACGCTATATTTGTGACGCGAGTGCAATAATGCAGGACGACACCAAGATAGAAAATCTAAAAGCAATGTGCGAAGCCGCCAGAGAATACGGACAATATTAACATACACAATTTAACCAAGCAACTACAATGACAGACAATAATCAAACAAACACACCGCCGGGAGTATGCGTTTCGTGGGAAGAAGCCCGGAAACAATTAGGTACCATACAAGGCAACGAAGAACAAATAAAACAAACATGGGAACAAAACGATGCCGAAGCATACGACTATTATTGGCAATGCTTGTTGTCGTTTTGATGTGCGTTTGACAAGGTCGAACGTACAGTCCAGTAACCCGCCAGTCATGTAAACCAACTCGCCAGTCACGTAAACCAAACTACCAGTCCCGTTAGGGACGAAATGTCGGTAGAAAACGAGATGTAAAAGGAACCTAGTCCCGTAGGGACGGCATATCGGTAGGAGCCGGAGTAGCGAACAATGGCAAACACATACACGCAGATTCATATTCACGCGATATTCGCCGTACAAAATAGACAATCGTTAATAACATCATGGAAAGAAGACTTGTACAAATATATCACAGGAATACTACAAAACAATGGACATAAAATGCTTTGCATCGGAGGTATGCCAGACCATATACACATTTTTTTCGGAATGCGTCCCACACAATCTTTGTCAGAACTAATGCAAACGATAAAATCAAATTCGTCGAAATGGATTAACGAGCAAAATTTGGTTATGGGAAGATTTTCGTGGCAAGAAGGTTATAGTGCGTTTTCATACGCAAGGTCGCAAATTCCAATAGTAATAAGATACGTAAATAATCAAGAACAGCATCATGAGAATAAGACGGTTAGTGATGAATGCATTGAATTGATGAATTTATTTGAAGTTGATTATGATAAACGTTATGTTTTCAAAAATGTTGAATAACAGTACGATATGAGCATTTACCAATATATCGTCCCTACGGGACTAGGTTTTTTATAATTCGTTTTCTACCGATATGTCGTCCCTAACGGGACTGAGGTTCGGTAATACATATTAGACTTGTTCGGAAACGTGAGAATGGAGAAGATAAATATTGGGGTTAACCAAAATATCCCGCATTTTTCAACATATCCAACGATTCGTTTTAATTTAAGATCAAGTCTATTAAATTCAATTACGTTTTTTCACCCTTACAAAAGGAAACCACCAATGGCAACATTACAAGAAGCAATCGCGTCGAATAACGACCCCGAAACAATGCAACTCATCGAAGCGAAACTAGCGGACGGCGAGAGTGCGGAGTCGATTATCGGACAATGCAACGAGGCGATGATTGACCTCGGTGAGCGTTTCGACAAAGGCGAAGCGTTCATCCCCGACCTTATGATTGGCGGACTGATAATGAAAAAGGTTATGGCACGTCTTGAACCTGAAATTATGTCAGGCGGCAAGGAGCAGGCGGCGAAGAAAACGTTTGTAATCGGAACAGTAAAACACGATGTTCACGACATCGGTAAAGACATAACAGCGATGGTGTTCCGCAGCAGCGGTTTCAATGTAATTGATTTAGGTGTAGATGTACCGCCGCAAAAGTTTGTGGAAGCGATTGAAAAACACAAGCCGGAGATACTGGGTATGAGTTTGCTGCTGACAACATCATACAAATCCGTGACAGAAACAATGGAAGCGATCTGCAATTCCGGTATGCGGGAAAAGGTAAAAATCTGCGTAGGCGGTGCAGCCGCCAGTCCGCTAATGACCGAAAAACTAGGGATAGACTTCTACGCAAAAACAGCGGTAAGCGGTTTGCGGTGGGCATTGGAAATGACGTGATGGAATTTGGCAGCGGTATGCGTTCCAGATTATAACTGATGTATGGGCTGTAAATGTTTATGGTTTTGTGATAGAATACTCTCGTCAGCGTTTGTTACTTCGATACCAAACGTAATCACACAAGCAACACAACCAGATAAAACACTATGTCACAGCCCCCCAAGCAGCGGAATCTTGGCGATGTTTTGCAGGAGTTCGGACAGCATTGCGAACTTATGCAAAGCGAACTCGGTAAGGTCATCATCGGTCAGAAGTATGTCGTCCGTCAGATACTTGCCGCGATTTTTACACGCGGGCATTGTTTGCTCGAAGGTGTTCCCGGTCTTGCGAAGACGCTTATGGTAAGTACCATCGCCCGTATTCTCGACATCAACTTCAAGCGTATCCAGTTCACCCCAGACCTGATGCCGTCGGACATAACAGGTACTACCGTTCTCGACGAAGAAGAATCCGGTCGGCGCAATTTTCGTTTCGTGCAAGGTCCCGTTTTTACTAACATTCTGCTTGCCGACGAAATAAACAGAACACCGCCGAAAACGCAAGCGGCGTTATTGCAAGCGATGCAGGAACGCGAGGTCACGGTCGGTCAAACAACTTACCAACTGCCCGAACCGTTCTTCACCATCGCAACACAAAATCCGATTGAACAAGAAGGAACGTACCCGTTGCCCGAAGCGCAACTCGACCGTTTTATGTTCAACATCATAATCGACTACCCGACACTCGAAGAGGAAGAACGCATCCTAACGGCGACAACACGCGGCGAAAAACAAGACATCAGAAAAATTCTCAGCGGTAAGGTTATTGTGAACTTGCAGAAGTTGGTAGGTTCGGTTGCGGTGAGCCAATACATTGTTCAGTACGCGGCGGCAATTGTCCGCGCGACGAGACCGCGTGACGAATCCGCGCCGAAGTTCATCAAGGAACTCGTTGACTGGGGAGCCGGTCCGAGAGCGGGGCAATATCTAATACACGGCGGCAAAGCACTGGCGGCAATGGACGGGCGTTTCTCGGTATCAATTGACGACATCAGAGCGGTAGCAATTCCGGTTCTGCGGCATCGTGTCAGTACAAACTTCCAAGCACAAGCGGAAGGAATGACAAACGAGTTGCTGATAGAAAAACTGATAAAGACAGTCCCAACACCAAACG
>JAITST010000380.1 GCA_031287585.1 Planctomycetaceae bacterium
TCCCTCACTTATTTTTACACACTCCCCTTGTAGAATGGAACGTTTTGTGTTCTAATGCTTGGGTGTTTTGTGTGTTATCTACACCTTGTTATATTGTTACAAGAAACTCTTGAAGCCAATATAACAAGTCTTACTGATTCAGATATTTTGAAATTTGAGCGGTTTATGAAATTTAATCTTTTTAATGATGAACATAAACTGTAATAGAAATGAGAAATAAATGGTGCTGCGAACTGATGTCATAGAGGGAAAAAAATTATTGCCATTGTTACTTTGTCATCATAGCCATTCTCCGTGTCCACCGCGCGAAACATAAACAAACAATTTATTACGTTCATTTACAGTTTAAGTTGTTTATTCCGTAAATTTCCCACTTCACAATTTTTTTAATTTTACAAAATGGAAACAATACTTGGTATTGACTTAGGGACAACCAATAGTGAAGTTGCGTATATTCGCGACGGTAAGGTTTTTGTGATAGAAAAAGACGGACGAAAACTTTTGCCGTCGGTTGTTGGTATCGACCCGCAGGGCAAGTTGCTCGTTGGTTATCCGGCGAAGAATCAGGCGGTTCTTTTTCCAGAACGGACCATCAAGTCTGTCAAACGATTGATGGGAACTGACCAAAAGATTACGCTCGGCGATTCAAGTTATTCGCCGTCCGAAATATCAGCGATGATTTTGCGTACGTTACGTTCGTATGCGGAGGAAGCGTTGGGCGAAACGTTTAAGAAGGTTGTGATAACAGTACCCGCGTTCTTCAACGACACGCAACGCGAGGCAACCCGTTTGGCTGGTGAACTCGCCGGACTTGACGTTGTAAGAATCATCAACGAGCCAACCGCCGCGTCACTTACGTACAATTCGGACACAACCGGTTGCGAAACGTTGCTCATTTACGACTTAGGCGGCGGAACGTTTGACGTTTCAATAGTGAAGATTGAAGACGGCGTGATTGAAGTTTTGTCTAGTCATGGCGACACGCATCTCGGAGGTGACGATTTCGACAAACTTTTGTTTGACAACGTTTGCGATACGTTCAAGAAGAAAAACAAACTTGACCTGCGAGACTCTCTAACATCGTCCTCACGCGTTTTGCAAGCGGTCGAGAAAGCGAAAATCCAACTTTCGTCCGAACCGTTTGCGACAATCAAAGAAGAGTTTATCGCGGAGAAAGGTGGTGAGAAGTTACATCTTGAAATTGAAATTAGCCGAGACGATTACGAGGAAATAATAACGCCGCTTATTGAGAAAACGATAACATGTGTTGGCGATGCGCTGCACGACGCGAAGGTTCAGACGAGTGAGATTGATAAGGTAGTTCTCGTCGGCGGTTCGTCGCGCACTCCGCTTGTTCAGAATATGCTTGCGAACAAAATCGGTAAGACGGTTCACGGCGAAGTTGACCCTGATTTGTGTGTCGCGATGGGAGCGGCGGTGCAAGGCGGTTTGATTACAGGTGACAACGTTGGACAAATTCTCATCGACATTACGCCGCATACGTTGGGCGTTTCGTGTCTTTCGGTAGGTAGTTTTGGATATGAGACATTGCAGTTTTCGCCAATAATTACACGTAACACACCAGTGCCGTGTTCGCGTTCGGAAGTGTATTATACACGAAGCGACAATCAGGAAAGTGTTATAACACGAGTGTATCAGGGCGAAAGCCGCGATCTTGATCTGGACACACAAATCGGCGAGTTTTGGCTTAAAGGTCTTTCAAAGGTACCGGCTGGCAACGAAATCGTTTGTAAGTTTGACCTTAACGCTGACGGTATTTTACACGTAACCGCAACGGAACGTTCAACCGGATTGAGCGGAAACGTGACAGTTGAAAATGCGTTAGCAAAACAAGATGCGGCGGTAAACGACAAATTCCGTAAACATCTTGAAAGTTTCTTTGAAGGTTCACAATCGCATCCATCGAACGTGAGCGGGGACGTTATAGACATTGATAGTGACGAACAAAACACCAAAACGAATACGGAAATACAGAAAAAGTTGTCAGAGGCGATAAAAGCAAGGTATCCCGACGCGGGCAAAGTTTTGCGGAAATCGTATGAGATGGCGGGCAAAGTAACATCCGAAGACGACGAAAACGAGATACAGCAATTGACGGTTAAATTGAGTGAGGCGATGAATAGCAATAACGATGATAACGTGAAAAAGTTTACAGTACAACTCGAAGACTTACTATTTTATTTGGAAGACTCAGTATGAGTTTTACGGCAACAGAATGTAAATGTCCAACGTGCGGCGCGGTACAAAACTGGCAACCAGAGTGCCGTCGCTGTAAAACAGACCTATCAGAACTCCGCTCGCTGGTAAACGAGTGGAACGGATTACGCTGCGATTTATCAACAGCAATAAACAAAAAAGATTTTGTAACAGCACACAAGATAATGTTACGCATAAACGAAATCTCGCCAGATTCGATGCCACTAATTTTGACGGGGAGATAAAAATACTTTTACAAATATACCGAGCGCGATTGAAAATTGTTCGTGTCGTGATGTAGCCGTAATCAAACTTAATTTGGATAAACGAAAGATACTCCCCTGCGTAACCACAGTCCGCCAACACCTTTTGCAGTCGCGGTAACTTCTGAAACGCCGCGAGTTTCAATACCAATGATGTACCTGCTCGCCAATGTTCGCAGCGTGAACAACAATACAAATTAACAAACCAAGAACATCAACAAGAAAATACCGCTTCACTCCGTTAATTTTTTTCCTCAGTCAAAGCCTCTTTCGCCTGACGTTCCTGACGCTTCGACGGTTGACTATCGATGACCACCGAACTCGGCTCGGCATCGCGTCCTGCTCGAACGCGAACTCGTTTTCGCAGTTGTTCATCATTGATGTTTTCCAACGTTTTATTTCGTTTGAATCGGTGAAAGTAACCACGAACGGTTCCTTCCGGCGGAAAGCCGTGAGGCAGCACACGTCATTGGCATCTGGTTTTGCTTGATAAAGAATAGCGTTAACGATTTGCCGCAGGTCGGTGGTTCTCGGTCGTCCGCCGTTCGGCACAGGAACAAGGGAACGGATGAGTTCCCATCGAGCGTTGGTAAGGTCGGGGTGTGTAAAACTTTGGCGGAGGGGTTGTTATAATTAGCATCCGTAAAACAATAATTCGTCCAAAAACTGGTCTTGTTTGCAAATTGGTAATATGCTATAATGTCGAAATGGATAAGAGTATTGTAACACAAATCAGAAATAAATACAAGAGCGTTTCTCCGCTCTTTGACGGGCGGGATGTGTAAATTTTTGTAGGTTTTGTATAACCACCCCACTTTTTGCGACAATGCCCCGTGGGATTGTCAATAGAATACTCTGCCAAAATACCTACAAACTTTTTACACACCCGAAGCAAGTTATTAGAGGTGCCCTATAGAAATTCCGCCGCAACCTAAATCGGTAACAATTCCACAAGAACCAAAAAATTCACCTGAACAAAAGAAATCCGGTTGTCTTGCAAAATTCATTGATTGTTTGTCGTGTTGCTTGGTTATAGATCTGTTGTATATTTTTACGATGATCATATGTATATTTTTATGATAATCATAGCAATCATAGTATCCATCAAAGAATAACTCGTCCAGATTTTTTCTGTCTGATGACGGCTGAAAATTGTTTGTGTCATGATGTAATCGGAACTCAAAATGTTTGTCGATTATGGAACATCAAACGTATCGGGTGACGCTTGTTGTCAAGAAACGACGCAAACTTTACCCCGTCCCGAAGGGGTTGAACAAAGTGTTGTAATCAGCAACCGACTACTAGTTGCCCCCCTTTTGCGGGGTTCGGCTTCCAAGAGTGTCTTTTCCCCGTGCTACCGCACGGGGTTATCTATATTTAACCCCTACGGGCAAAAGTATTATCACAAATATTTTACTGCACTTTCCCCAAAATCACAATCCGTGATTCCCGTGTCGGGATTTGCGATTTTTTGGTTTTAGCATTTTACATTAGGAAATTTAGCATTACGTTTCAGTTGACCACTATCGGATATTAACAGACGAAGCGGGATTATGGTATATGCTAATCATTTTCATTTGTTCAAAATCATCGGGCTTAT
>JAITST010000439.1 GCA_031287585.1 Planctomycetaceae bacterium
GTGACGTTTTATCAGGTTTGTTATCGAGCGACTTGACGAGTTCGGGAAGACGTTCAAGTTGACCGGGACCGACAACGATGTCAACGTGAGGGGCGCGTTTGAAAATGGTACCTTTGTCCTTTTGAGCCATACAACCCATAACGATAATAATACCATCGGGCTTGCCGCGTTTGAAATGTTTAAGCCGCCCGAGCGCACTATAAACCTTATCTTCCGCGTGTTGACGAACGCTGCAAGTGTTGAAAATCACGATGTCCGCAGCAGAACGTTCCGCGGCGAGCAAGTAACCAGCCCCAATCAAAGAAGCCGTCGCCAGTTCGCTATCAAGAACGTTCATCTGGCAACCGAGAGTTTCAATGTAAAAATTACGCGGCATTTGTTGGGTAGTGATGTGTGAAATATGATAATTACAGGACATTGTACCGACAACAACAGTATTACTGTTTTATGAAAAAATTGCAATAGCCCGAAAAAATTTTTGTGTCAATACACTATAAATACCACAGCCATTGAAGTTGGTGACGTTGGAATACTTACGATTTCGTCCGTAAGCCGTTTGGTAATAATACTTAACGCTACGTCCTACTTTTAATACTGTGAATATGAAATTTATGGGGTAAAACCCGCCAAAAATCATCTTGACACAACTTCTGATTTTCGTTACCATCACCACCGGCACCAGTTTGTATCGGTGTTACCAACGTTCCAATCATTTATTTAACCACGTTCACTAATTATGCGATCTACGATTATTGTTTCGGTTTTGTTCATTGTTTCATTGTTTGCGGTACATTTTTTTGCGGTCGCGGATGAAGGTATTGCTCCCAGCGCGAAGAAACTTATTTGGAAGTCAAGCAACGAATCGAAGAAAGGCGACGACGAAGATATTGCTCCAAGCAATCCGGGCGAAGCAGACCTCGATGACCAAATCAATAAATCCGCCGCGAAATCCGTAACATCGCCGTTGCCAAGTCAGCCGTCGCGCACGTTGCAATTCGGTAAACCCAATACTGTCCTGAAAGACGCATCGAAAAAAACAGCACCGAAACCGGAATCCGCAGAGGAACTTATTGGAGAACCTGCAGACGAACTTGTCGAACAAAAACCAATCGTAAACGAAGAAACAACGCCGGTAAAAGAATCACCAAAAATTTCGTCGAACGTTACCCCGAAAACTGAATCCGCAAAACCAAAACCGCAACTGGCTAACGTAGATGAAGGCATAGACGAAAACGAAGTCAAGGACGAAAAAGTTGTAAAACGGTCAGTCAAACCGACTGACGAAATCAAAGAGGACAATTCTGGCAAATCTTACGTATTCAGCAGCGGGCGAAAAGTCGGAACGTGTGATTTTGTCGAAACATTACTCGAAGTCACCGGTACCGTCAAGCAACTTGATACCGAACTCAAAGAGCAAACTGAAAAACTCGAAGTAGTTGCCGGTTTCCGTTACGAAGAACGTTTCGATTCAATTGGCAAAGAAAAAATCCGCAGTATCCGTCAGTACAACCTTGCGAAAGCGAAAATGAAAATCGCCGACTCGCTCAAAGTGCCGGAACTAGATAACGACCAGCGGCTCATCGTTTGTAACTTCGAGAAAAATCGTGCGATACTGTTTTCACCCACCGGTCCGTTACGTGCTGACCAGATGTTGTTAATTGAAGACCAGCCGGGCAGCACGTTGATTCTCGATCTGCTATTGCCGGATAACAAAGTCAAAATCGGTGACTCGTGGAAAATAAGCAACGAAGTCTTGCAGGCGTTTTTGTCAATCGACGCGGTTATTGAGTCGAATGTTGAAGCGGTACTTACGGCGGTTGCGGACAATATGGCGATGGTTGAGTTGGTCGGCGATGTCGATGGTATCTATCTCGGTGCGCAAACGTTAATCAATGTTCGCGCGAAGTACCAGTTCGACTTCACGTTGGCACGAGTAAACTGGCTTGGAATGATTATCGAAGAAAACCGTTCCATCGGACACGTTGGTCCCGGTCTCGACCTTGTCGCGCGTTTACAGATAAAAATATCACCGCAGAACAAACCGGAAGCGTTGACAGATGAAGCAGTCGAAGATGTTGCGCGTAAACCGACAGATGAAATGTTGGAATTGAAATACGCGAAGGGAACAGCCCCGTGGCGATTCGAGCATGACCGCAGTTGGTACGTATCACAAGATGAGGAAACGACAACGATACTCCGCAAACTGTTATATCGCCGCGAATTGGTCGCACAGTGTAACATCGCGGATATGGGAAGAGTTGACCTCGCGTCGATGCCGTCACTGGCAAAGTTCAAACTGGACTTGGTGACAGGATTAGGCGGTAATTTCGGTGAGGTAGTCGAATCGCGGGAAACGAAAAATAAATCCGGTTACAAGGAGTATCGGGTAGTAATCGAAGGTAACGTAGAAGACCTGCCGTTGCGTTGGATATACTATTTACTGACAGATATTGAAGGTAATCAAACGATAATAGTATTCGTAGTGGAATCCAGCCAAATCGACGACTTCGCTGACGCTGATAGAGAGATTGTTGACACATTCAAGATGGGGAAGTAAGATAGAGGGGTGATAATTTTTGATATGAGCAATGTGTACGTTTGTATGTGCGGGCAAACCCGTACTTATGGTACGTATTGCACGTTTTCATATCCTACCCACCCGCGAGGAGTTCATAATGTCAATCCCCCAAGACGACGTAACCGAATTAGCGTTAAGTACCGGAATTATAACGCACGAAAATATACAGGAAATTTGGAAACGGGCTGGTACCGACCAACTTGATTCTAACGAGTTCCTGCAAGCGGCTGTCCGCTACGGATTCCTTACCAACTATCAGGTTGACCGTCTCGTCTCCGGCGATACTCACGGTTATTTCTTCGGTGACTATAAAGCGTTATACATTGTCGGAGCGGGAACATTCGCCCGCGTGTTCCGTGCTGTACATCGTTCTACCGGCGCGGTGTCGGCGGTGAAAGTCTTACGCGCAAGATTCAGCGATAACGAAACGTTCATCAAACACTTTCTTCACGAAGCCAAACTCGGTTCGCAACTAAAACATCCAAACATCGTTCCGATTTACGACGCGAGCAGCGAAGGTTATCTGCACTATATGACGATGGATTTTGTCGAAGGGCAAACGTTGCGCGAGTTCACAAAAATCCGAAAAACCGTTGACCCGCCGACCGCAACAAAAATTGTTAGCGGTGTAGCATCTGGTTTGGAGTATGCGTTACGGCGCGGCTTGCAGCATCGTGACTTGAAATTGAGTAACGTTATGC
>JAITST010000482.1 GCA_031287585.1 Planctomycetaceae bacterium
AATAGGGAGATACTGCGCCCGCATTCTGTAAAAACCGCCTAATTCAAGCGGTTTTGGAATAATGAGCGGGGAAAATTGCAGCATTTTTTGAAATTTGAGTAACTTTTCAGACGAGGGGAGCGTTTGAGTCAAGAATTTTTATATTTAGTGGGTTGTTAGAAGTTACCAATATCAATTTCACTAAATTGCTTAAATTAAAGATCCCGAACAAGTCTATTATTGGAATTTTTTTACTTTGCAATTGACGTGGCAATTTTGTTGCATGGTAACGCGGATGCGGTTGGCAAGTCACGTTCCATATCTTTCATTTTTCTGTCCCGCCTGTTATACTAAACACGTTTGATTTTCCGTTTCAACTTTACACCTACATTAAATATGTCATCAGAACCTATCAATAAACCTGCCGAACCTGAAATTTCTCTTGCTGAACGTGTTTTTTGGCTTTTTGTTCGCGTTGTGATTTGTGTTGTTTTAATTGCGTTATTTATTTGGTTTGTGCGACCGAAGCCGGGTGTTGTTGACTTCGATATTTCCGGTGATACGATGGGAACTCTTTATCACGTTATACTTGCTGGCGTGCCTGAATACGAGGACAAAACGGCGGTCGAGACCGAGATTCAACGCGAACTCGACAAAATCGACTCGCTAATGTCAACATTCAAAGACGACTCCGAAGTCTCGCGGTTTAACGTGTCGGAGTCAACTGATTGGTTTACTGTTTCGGCGGAGACTGCGGAAGTGGTGGCGTTGGCGATTGATGTTTCACGGCTGACAGACGGGGCGTTTGATGTGACTGTTGCACCGTTGGCGGCGTTGTGGGGATTCGATAGTAAAGCGTCACACGCGCAAGAGCCGCCTACACAAGACGTAATCGACAACACGTTAAAATCTGTCGGTTGGCAACATCTTGAAGTTCGACGTGAGCCGCCCGCGATAAAGAAGTCGTTACCGCAGTTGCAGATTGACCTATCCGGTATTGCAAAGGGTTACGCGGTTGACGCAGTCGCGGCGTTGTTGGAGCGTAAAAAAATTACGAACTACTTGGTCGAAATCGGCGGCGAAGTACGAACAAGCGGTACGAAACAGGCAGGTGTTGCGTGGGTAGCGGGAATCGAAAATCCGGTTTTAGACGACCAGAAAGACGCGACGGTGTTCACGAAAGTCGAAATGAAAAATAATGCGTTGGCAACCAGCGGCGACTACCGGAGTTACCGTTCGTTCGATACGTTACGGGTTTCGCACATAATCGACCCGCGAACCGGCTCGCCGTTGGAACGAATGACAACCGAAGTCGCCGGGCATTCAACATCGGTCTCAATTATTGACCCTGACGAACATTTAGCATCGGTTTCTATCCTCGCCCCGAAGTGCGCGAAAGCGGATGCGCTGGCAACAGCAATGTTTGTGCTGGGCGAAACGAAAGCGACAGAGTTGGCGGAAAAGGAAAAAATTCCAATGCTAATGCTGTACAGAAACAAAAACGTAAATACAAGAATACGAACGGTAGAGAGTAAAACCTTTCCGAAAACACGATAGATATCTTCAAAAAACACCGACTCAAAACAGCAATGCCCGTACAATTAAGAAATTGCTAAACGAACGGGATGGAGGTTTTGGAAGTCGCCAGTAATCTTGGATACCGTTTCGGACGGCTTGACACGGAGGTTTCGTGGACGACAGAGATTCCGCCACGTCCGAGTGATTGGGCTTCGGTGGCTGTCAATGGATGCTTTTTCAAGAAAGGTATTTATCGTTTTTCTCTCGACTATGTCACGTCCAACTTGCAAAAGGTACCTTTGGTTTTTGTCGAAGAAGGGCTTGGCACTAAAACAACAGCACTACCTCACAAATGGTTGTTTTACAACGGTTCAATTAATTGGGAAAAGGTACGCTTGTACAACATTTTTGATTGCGGCTATGCTGTTGTGGAGTATAAAACAATCGCTTATTCCCGTCAAAATAACATATACCGCACACGGTTGAAATTTGTAGAGACATTATGTTCAACATTTGTACTGCCGCAAAACTGACCTTTTAACACGACTAAAACCATTCTTTTCTCCTCCACCATGACAATGTGATAAACGAACTCAAAACAGTTAAACATTTGGAGGACTGGCATCAAGACAATAAGTTTAGAACACTACTAATCGAAAACTTTCAACGTTTCTGGATAAATTCGTAACAATTTTTTAATGCGTAGGGCATAAATCTAAAATCTTTTTCCTCTCTTCGTGACATCGTGTTTTCGTGGTGAAAAAATTGTCCGTGAACGCTTACGAATTATTTACTCTGCAATTTCTTTGCTATTGCCATTATAAATTCAGGGCTTGTACCGCAACAGCCGCCGATGTAGTTTGCTCCGATGGTTGTTAATTCAATTGCTTTTTCTGCGAATTGCTCTGGGGTTTGCGTATAGACCGTTTTGCCGTCAACAAAATTAGGCAAACCCGCGTTGCCTTTCATCCAGAGCGGTAGGTCTGTTACCGCTCTCATTCTTTTGCAGATAGGAATGAAACCGTCAATTCCTTGTCCACAGTTTGAACCGATTACGTCCGCTCCGGCGGCTGTCAACTGTTCTACCGCCTGTTCCGGTGTTTGTCCCATCATTGTTCGGTCTTTGTCTTTCCCCGAATCAAATACCACACAACCCACTACCGGTAATCCCGTTGTTTTCGCCGCCCGTACCGCTATCGCCGCTTCCGTCGCGTCGCTCATCGTTTCTACTACTATCGCGTCCGCACCGCCAGCCGCCAACGCCTTTGCTTGTTCCTGAAAGCCATCGAAGAGTTCTTGCTCCGTTACCTGTCCCATCATTATCATAAGACCGGAAGGTCCCATCGACGCGAACACTTTTACCTTGTCACCCGCGGCTTCTTTCGAGATTTCTACACCGGTTTGGTTTATCTCGTTTACTTTGTCCGCGAGGTTATGTTTCGCTAAAACAAAACGGCTCGCTCCGAATGTGTTTGTCAGTATAATCTGACTACCAGCGTTTACGTAACATTTCGCAACGTCTAGCACCTTGCCGCGGTTTGTTAGATTCCATACGTCGGGATGAGTACCAAGTTCCAGTCCGCGTTGTTGGAGTTGAGTTCCCCAACCGCCGTCGGTGATTGTGGTGTTTGACATTTTTTGTGTGATTAGTTGAGAGTTAAATATCGTTAAATTGTTATTGAAAAAATCCCGTCCCGCAGGAACGAAATGACGGTCAAACGGTAATCACCGGCATATCGTCCCTAACAGAACTGCTTATCGCTCTTGTACCTATTAACTATTCTGTTTTCTGAAATTCATCAGATAGTTTCTGAATACCGGCTTCTTCCGGTGTTCCGGCGAAGGCGACTGTTCTGTAACGCAACGTCAATTCTTCGCCCGCTTTGAATTCCCACGGGGTTTCCTTCGGTATGAACTGGAACGGGTTTGGCGAGATGTTGCCATAGTCGCGTGTGAACCACTTGCAATTTTTGAATACTGGAAACTTTTCTGTGTCCGGATATTTCGGATGCAGGATTACCGCTACACCTTCCACTGCTTCCGTTCCCGCTCGTTTACCGTAGAATGCTATCCAGTCGGCTGGTTGTCCAAACGAGTCTTTCTGATTCGTCTTACCTGTTGACGTTAGCATATTGCCGCCGCCGTCAACTGATATGTCGGGCGTGACACGCACTCCGAACAAGCCGTGATTTGTCAGTTCAATTTTGATGTCGGTCAGTGCTTTGAGTTTTATCTCCGCGTCGATTAGATAGTTTTGCGTACCTTCGATAAACTTTAACGTGAACGTGCGGCTGTCTTCGATTATCGGTTCAGCGATTTTCATCGCCGCGTCAGGACGTCCCCAAATACAGGCATCTTTGATTACACACGATGTTTCCGACATTTCACCAAGCGTCACACCACGCGAACGAATTTGTCCTCTGCCCAGCGTGTCTTGCCAGTAGTTACCACCGTTCACACGGTCAACTCCGAAGAACATGCCGCGATGATGAGGCCAAGGTAATGATGTTTCTGTTACTAACGACAGACCGGTGACAGGACCGGCGAGCGGATAGAAGTACGGATACTTTTGATGTTGGAACGCACGGTAACTTGTTAGCGTTACGTTGTTCCGGCGTATCCACGCCTGATACGTTAGTTCCGCCTTCGTATCGACTGTATAAGCCGTCAGATGCGAGACCGGTGCTTCACCGCCCATCGGTTTTATGACCGGCTTTTTGGCTTGAGCGTTGAGGGGTGTTGATAGTGACAATACCGCAATTATTACGCAGATTGACGCGGTTATAGTTGCACGTTTCATTGAATACTCCTTGTGTTAAAAAAGTTGAACATTCCGCCGATTAAAACCGGCGGAAATACAATTACTACAATTCTGCCAACGAAGGCAGTTACTTTGTTTCCGTTTGTTCGGCTGATGCTTGCGGCTCTTCCGGTGTTTCTGTTATTGGTTCTTCATTATCGTTATTATCGTTTATGTCGCCTACCCCGCGAACATCGTCAATTATTTTGCACTCCGGTAACTCGCCTGCCAACGTTACTACGCCTTCACGTGTCACCGCTGTTCTTGTTATGTACAACGTTTTTAACGTTTTGATTTTGGCAATTGACTGTAACCCAGCATCGTGAATCGAAGTCCGCCCTAGATGCAGCCACGTTAGTTTTTTCAACTTTGTCAGAAATCCCAGCGTGTCGTCTGTGATTTTTGTTCCGTCGAGATTCAGCCACTCAATATTTTTCAGTTCACTCAACGATACCCGCGAATCATCGGATATAGACGTTAAATACAAATTCAACCTTTTCAGATTCGGCAAGTTTACCAGCAACGCTACGTCGGAAACGACTGTTTCGCTAACGTCGATATCTTCAAGAGATACCATATTCACAAGCAACTCAATCGCGCTGTTAGTGATTGATGTTTTACTGATACGGATTTTCTTCAACTTCTGTAAGTTCGCCAATACCACTAAACCGTCGTCGGAAATTTGCGTTTTAGTCAACGTCAACTCCTCAATGTTCGGAAAATATTCGACGATTTTGTTCATAGCGTTGTCACCAACTCGTGTATTATCAAGTTTCAGGACTTTGAGTGACGGCACTTTCGGCACGTCATCCCAACCGGAATCATCGACTTGTCCAGAGAACTTCAATCCTTTGAGCCCCGTCAAGTTTGTATGCCCCGCGAGTACATCGCTCGGCGAACGGTCACTGAATTCAAGCGTACCGGTAAGTGGCGTGTCGTCCACAGGAACGTTCGGCTCATCGGAATCGTTTGATTTAGTACAACCAACACAAACAACTGCCAACACGAACAACGTTATGACCGACAGTTTACGAAAAAATTCTGAATAAATACTCAACGTTATCTCCTAAAAAATAGTGATAAAACACGGACGATGATTTGAAGGTACAGACAACAATTGTAACTCAAATTTCTGAATAAACAACTACCGGTGAATTTTTTTTGTTTTTTTATTGCGTCAGCCCCGCGGCGGGAAGCCGTTTGTCGCAATGGGGACAGTAATGACTTGATACGTGCGGCATTATCACTTTGAATGGTTCGATGTTCAGCAATTCATTACAATTCGGGCATTTTTGTTTTGTCCCGACGGCTTGCTCACAAGGTTGTTTATTTATCAGGACTGCTATTTTTCCCCGTACTTCGGGGTTGGGGATTGTTGGATTCCAGAGTTGTACGAATTTTTGTATTGCGATTCTTTGGTTTGCTCCTTTTTGCGGGTCGTGAAGTATTATACTTTTGAACGGTTCAGATTCTGTCCGTATGAAAACCGAGAAATGACCGAATCGTATGTTGTCCTCCAACTGGTGATTTATAATTACAAACGTTTCCGGCAGCAACAGTTCAACCTTTCCCAGTGCTTCGTTTGCGTCGTGAAATCTTACAACAGCCGCGTTGAGACCGTTATTGATTGCGTGAGAAGCAAGTTTGTGAGTTCTGTTAGAACCGAGTTCACGATGAATATCGTTTTGGTTTACGCCGCGATTCAATGCACGGTATATCATAACCAAAGACGCGGCACCGCAACGGCGTTCGGTTGAAGTGTTGTGTTGAGGTTCAAAAGGGATTGGCTGCATCATCATTCTAATAGTGTGTAGTTGAAGAGTGGTCAAATAAAAAATCAACATCACGTATTGTATGTAAACTTTTGTAAACGTCAATAATACCAGCAACTCTCCCCCCACTTGAAATCGCCCGCTTGTTGTGCGAGAATGTTGCCCGTTGTGTTTTTTACTTTTTGATAATCAACTAACATCATGAGGTTTTTATGCAAAACAGACGACAATTTTTGTCCGTTGGCGGTGCTACCGCTTTGGCGGCATTGGCTTTTCCATCGCCTGCTGTGCTTGGTGCGGAGAAAGATAAGAAGTATCGCACCGCCCTTGTCGGAACCGGTTGGTGGGGGAACAACATTCTCAACACGGCTATCAACTCGAAAACTATCGAACCGGTCGCCATTGTAGATGTTGACCGCCGCCAGTTAAACAACACGCTTACGTCGCTCAAAGAACGAGTCGGTATCGAGCCGCCGACTTTTTCCGACCATCGCGAGATGTTGGAAAAGTTGAAACCGGAAATCGTCATTGTCGCGACACCAGACCATTGGCATCCGCTAATTGTTATTGACGCGGTAAAGTCCGGTGCGCACGTTTACGTTGAGAAACCAATATGTCACACTATCAACGAGGGAATCGCGATGGTAAAGGCAGCACGCGGTAATGACCGTGTTGTTCAGGTCGGTACTCATCGCCGTGTTTCACCGCACAACATTTCCGCCCGTGAGTTCATCAAGAGCGGTAAACTGGGCGTTATCGGTATGATTCGCGCGTTCGTACATTATCAGGGCGGTCAAACGCAACCCACTCCCGACGCGCCGATTCCCGAAGGTCTCGACTGGGACCGGTGGTGCGGACCGGCACCGCTTGTACCATTCAATCCGCAGATGCACCCGAAAGGTTTCCGCCGTTTTCTCAATTACGCTAGCGGACAAATCGGCGATTGGGGGATTCACTGGCTCGACCAGATACTATGGTGTATGGACGATTACGAACCGTATCCGCGTCTCGTCGCGTCAACTGGCGGGCGTTTCGTCTGGGGGGATAACTCCGATTCGCCTGATACGCAGTCGGCGATTTTTCAGTTTGAAAAGTTTAACGTTGAGTGGGAACACCGTTGTTACAGCGGTAACCCGACAGAGAAACATAATCTCGGTGTCTATTTCTATGGTACGAAAGGTACGTTACATCTAGGGTGGGAAGATGGCTGGTCGTTTTACAAAAGTGCAAACGCGAACGGTACGTCGGAGGTTCACGTTGACCCGCAACTCGACAAACCGGACAACCAAAACATAGCCGGACTATGGACGGACTTAATTGAGTCTATCGAGAAAAAGAAACGTTCAGTCTGCGACATCGAACTAGGACATCGCAGTACAACAATGAGTCTGCTTGCAATGCTGTCGCTGAAACACGGAAAAAGTGTAACGTGGGACGGCAAAAAGCAAGAGATAGTAGGAGACGCGGAAGCGTCAAAGTTGTTGCGGAGAGATTACCGTGCGCCATACGTTTATCCTGAAATATGATAAACAACGGTAATAAAATTGTCAAATCCGTAGAGACTCGCGGCTGTGCGTCTCTACAATGTCTATTATCATTAACCGTAAAACGCTAACCAAATTTAACAACAGTGAAAAAAATCACTATCGTATCGTTATGTTGCCTGTTCGCCGCACAAACATTGTTGGCGGAAGAGATTCCGGTCAAACAGGTTCTTGAACCGTACATCCAAAACGGCGACCTTACGGGTATCGTTACCGTAACGGCTAACCGTAACAAGGTTCTGCAAGTTGACTCGCTCGGTTACGCGAACATTGACGAAAAAATTCAGATGAATCACGATACGTTGTTCTGGATTGCGTCGCAGTCAAAACCGATAGCGGCGGCGGGTGTAATGATACTTGTCGATGAAGGCAAACTCAATCTGGACGATCCGGTTACGAAGTATCTCCCCGAACTTAACGAGTTGCGTGTTGCGGTCAACGCCAGCAGCGGTGTAACGGTACTCGTTCCGCTTGAACGGCAGATAACGATACGTAATCTATTAAGTCATTCAAGCGGTATGATTTGGAATACAACGCTTCAGCAGAAACATAAAATCGACGTACTGCCGTTTTCAAAAACACTCACGATTTGTGCGTCAACACCGTTAAAAGCGCAGCCCAATACTGAGTATAGTTATTCAAATATGGGGGTTAATGTTGCGGCGACGGTTGTCGAACGTATTACTGGTATACCGTTTGAAAAGTTTTTGGAGCAACGTATTTTCCAGCCGCTCGGTATGAAAGACACAACGTTTTATCCAAGTGATGAACAAGTGAAACGGCTCGCGCAGGTTTACGCAAAAGGTGATGGAAACAAGTTGAGGCAATCTGACACAGGTCAACTGACGTATCCGCTTAACAACAATCCGACACGTTATCCCGAAGCGGCGGGCGGGCTGTTTTCGACACCGGACGACTTGGTAAAGTTTTACCAAATGTTACTCAACGAATGCGAGTATCACGATGCAAAAATACTGAAACCGGAATCGGTACGTGAGATGTGGAAGAATCAGACCGAACATCTCAAACAACATTACGGACTGGGATTAACGACGAGCGAAGGCAGGTACGGTCACGCGGGGGCGTGCGGCACAGATTCGGTAGTGGACACGAATAACGATTTGGTATATCTATACTTTGTTCAAGAACAAGGATTACCAAAGAGCAACGAAGCGAAGCAAAAATTTTATAATTGTGTTCGCGAAAATGTCGAGAAACTGAAGAAGTAATGTCCACGATTTTTCACCACGATGGCACAAATGACACAGAAGGATGGTTATTGTTTTAGTTTTTAATCTGCAAACAAAATCTAAAATTCTTTATCTTTCAAAGTGCCATCGTGTCTTCGTAGTGAATCTTACTTTCGTCCGTGAACGGTTACGAACTTTGTATCCTCACAAAAACGGAATAGTCTGGGGTGTGTAAAAAGTTTGTAGGTATTTTGGCAGGGTATTCTATTGACAATCCCACGGGGCATTGTCGCAAAAAGTAGGGTAGTTATACAAAACCTACAAAAAATTTACACACCCGATAGTCTGAAAAAATTTTTATCTGTATTGACACGCAGGTTGTTTTGGCTTACAATGTACAACGTACAACTTGAAGTTGCGAACAGTTCGCAACGAACACACCAACCTTTTCACGAAAGGAAAAACAAATGACAGACTATGTAAGAACACAAATTAACCCAATGTTAAAATGGGGGGGCGCAGTTTACGGTAAATGCCGCGATTGCTCTTCTCGCTCGGCTTTTACCCTTGTTGAACTTCTTGTTGTTATCGCCTTATTGGCGTTCTAATCGCTTTGCTCTTGCCCGCTGTGCAAGCCGCCCGTGAGGCGTATGCATTGTTCAAACAATTTCAAGCAATGGGGACTTGCACTGCATGCTTACCACGATGCAGTACAAGCGTTTCCCGCATCCATTTCCAACACCTATTCCGACACAAGAAAAAACGCAGATGGTACGGCTGTTGATACAGATTGTTGGAGTGCTTCCTTCAAGTTGCTCCCTTATATGGAACAACAGTCTCGTTACGCCGCCATCGTTTCACGTGTTCCGTGGGTTTGGGAAGGAAATTCTATTCCTGAAATGGCAGGCAAGATTCCTCCATTATTATGTCCCTCGGATGGAAGTTCCCAGTCACCCGGTCTTAATAGCGGTTGCCGTTCTAGTATCGTTGTGAGTTGTGGCGATGGTATGGACTCCAACCGTGCCAACCCCCGTGACCTTGTTGCTCCGTGGGAAGGTTGCAATATTACCAATCACGGTTTTTTTGTTCCATACGTTTACAAGTCGATGGCATCAATCACGGACGGTACAAGCAACACCGTTGCCGCAAGCGAAACCGTTTCCAATCCGCTGACCGCAAATGGTTATAGAGGCATTAAAGGCGGAGTGTATCCTGTACGTCCAGCAAGTGCCTCGGATTGTAACATTACCGCCAGAAGTACAACCGCTCGGAACGAACTGGCAGCCGATAGTTCGGGGTCATATCGTGGTCATTGGTTTACTGATGGTCGTCCTGTCACTGGTCAGTTTAATACAATTATGCCTCCTAACGGACCGTGTTGTTCAGACGGAGCCGGTGACGGTGGTTGGGCACTTGTTGCCGCAAGTAGTAACCATTCCGGAGGTGTAAACGTGCTTCGAGGTGATGCTTCGGTAACATTTGTTTCCGAGACGATAGGAACAAAACTCAATGGAAACGACACTGCCGCAGTCCCAACCCAAACACCGTCTGGTCGAAGTCCATACGGTATTTGGGGGGAACTGGGAACTCCAAATGGCGGTGAAGCTACGCCCTTCCCATAATTTTTCTTAACCACGAAACAGCAAGAGATAACGAGAATGTACACTGAATCTCTTACGTTTCGTGGTGTCTTTTGTCAGTGTTATCTTTTACCATTAAAAACTACACATTATTTTTTGTAGGAGTTAATTATGAAAATACGTTCCCTCTTTTTTACGTTTATTTGCGTACTATTGTCATTTTCGGTTGTCGGTTGCGGTCCTAGAAAGCCGTCGGATTTGCCGGAGTTATTTCCTGTACAATTACAGTGACTCAAAAAGAATCCCACATGGTTGACGCAACGGTACGGCTCGTACCTACCGATGGCACGGAAACACGTTTTACCATCGGTGGTAAAACTAATGTGTCCGGTGTCGCGGAAATCAAGACAGATATCGAATGGCGTGGAGTTCCAAAAGGAAAGTACAAGGTTTGTATTTCCAAATTGGTTGTCCCTGAAATGACAGAGTACAAGGAAGTTCCGAAAGACCCTGACGAGTATGAAAAATACACCAAAGCACTTCAGGCAAAATCGAAAGAGACCATTTCCGTTGTTGATTCCAAGTACAACACTCCGGGAACAACTCCATTGATAATCGAAGTCACGGAGAGTGGTTTCAAGGAAACGATTGATGTTGGAGCCGCCGTGAGTAACTCTCTGGACAGCGTTGCTCCAAGTAGCGGCAGCGGTAAAAAACGGTAGCGATTTTTTAGTAACCGTTCACGAGATATGTTTTACACACAACACGGTTGAAGTTTGTTCGTATTGTAAAATAGGTAACTCAAACTGTAAATAAAATTGTAAGGTGTACTTGCAGTTCATTTACAGTTTGAGTAATAATTTACCCTCTATCAAACACATAATCGCTCGACACGTACAGCAATCTGCCGCATGAACTGCACGCCACGGGGTGTTGTTGTAAGACTTTTGCAAGTGAGTTTATCGGTATTTGTTGGTTACAGCCGGAGCAGAATTTTTGGTCTGCTATTTCTGACAACGCTTCCGCGCCGCCGCGCGTTACTACCAAACGGTTGTACAACTCACGAAACGTTTCCGGCAGTTTCGCTTCTTCGGCTGCTAGTTCGGATTCCAATCTCGCAACATCGGCTTTGATTAGCGGCTCTTCATTAACAATGTTTTGCTTGACCATTTTTAACTGCTCTTCAACCTTTTTCAGTTCCGCCTCCATCTCCGCAACTTTCGGCTTGAACTTTTCCGCACGTTCAATCGCTTCCAAAACTTCGTCCGTCAACACCGAGTTCGCGGACTCGTCGGCGGCAATTTGAGACTGTAACGCGGAATACTCCTTGTTCGACTTCGCTTCACTCAGTTGCGTCTTACGCCGTTTTATCGCCGTGTCGGCAGAACTCATCTGCTGTTCCTTGTCGTTTGCCTCGACCTGTAACTTTTTGTATTCCGTGCGGGTTTTCTCCAGATTATCGTTCGCACGGACAACATTCCGCTCATGAGCCGCGATAAGCATAGGACCACGCCGCAACCGTTCGCGAAGAGAAAAAAGCCGCCGTTGCAATTGATGAAGGTTAATCATCAATGTTTTGACATCGTTATTTTCTGACATATTTATACGAAGTGTTGAATGTAATGTATGAAGTGTCGAGTTACCAAACGTGATGAACCCGTCGTCAGGCAAACTAAATAATCCGCACATTATACATTATATTCACGGCATATCAAGAGAAGCAAAAATTTGCTCTTTACAAAGCCGGCAAATTTTGCTACTCTTCCCCTGCCGTCATTGGGACACGGTTTTTCAAAATTTTATGAGGTTCAACGTGCGAGATACATTGCGTAACATATTGACATTTGCTTGTCTCTTATTTTCAACCATTGTTTTTGGTCAGCAACCGAATATAGTACCGCCGTCAACGGTTCCGCCGAATCAGCCGTACCAACCGATTCAGCCGCGTATCACTGCGCCGAACCAGACTCCGCCGCGTATCGCTCAACCGCGTCAACCACAGCCGTTGTCCAGTGTACCAGCGACAAACCAGCCAACTACGCCCCCGCCAGTCAACTCAACGCCCCCGTACAACGTTCCGCGTGTAGCAATGAATGACGCTACCAGCAGCGTCTCTAACGGCAACATTCCCATATCGGCGCAACCAGTATCGTCAGACCCGAATATCACACGCAGCGTAAGTATTCCTGTTACAAACGTTGTTCCCGGCACTGTTCCCGTTCAGCCATTCTACGCTACTCAGCCGCTCCCGCCAATACAGCCGAATCAGCCAACACCGCCGCCCGCTCCGCGTGAGCCGTTCACGTTGACCGCCGCGCAGGAACAGGAACTCGACGCATTCCTCGACCGCTGGGAACAACACAGTCTCAAAATTCAACGTCTCGAAATGTCGTTCTTAAAATACTATTTCCACGACACAACACGCGAGCAGCAAACACCGACATACATTACACAAGGTTCGTTCAATTACATAAAACCAGACCGTGTACTCTATTCCATCGAAGGAGCGTTCGACCAGACAACCCGCAAGGTTGACAACTCAAAATATCAGGAAAAATGGCTCTACGACGGCAGGTCGATTCACGAGTACAACTTCAACGTGAAAGAAGTTGTCGAAACGCCGCTGCCACCGGAGTACAGAGGAAAGGGTATCGCGGACAGTCCGTTGCCGATGATATTCGGAGCGAAAAAAGATGAGATGAAACGCCGTTACTGGATGCGGCTTGTTACCGAACCGAAGTACGCTAACGAACAAATATGGATTGAGATTTACCCGCGATGGCGTGATGACGCGTTGGAATTTCGGTCACTTGAAATGCGGGTCAATAACCAAACGCTAGTCCCAATTGGATTCCGCAAGTACGATACCGGTATCGCGCGAAATGACTACGCATTCTTCGATGTCAAGATAAACAGTGGTCTTGACAAACTGATAGACGTAATGACAAAGTTATTCAAGAGTGACGTACCGCAGGGCTGGAAACACGTAGTACGTGAATTGAACGAGCCGACAGCGTCTCTAATCGCAACACCAACTCAACCTGCACCGTCACAACCAAATCCGCAAGTTGTAAACGAATATAAACCGTCGCAACCGCCGCAACAAATTGACCTTTACGACCCGGAAGCAAAACGAACGCAACCGATTTACCGGTGATTTTGTTTTGACGTTTTCGGGAACACCGGTTCTTGACTGCGAGGATTATAGTTGGCGGGTTGTTAGCGATTACGAAAATCATTCCCCCTCATTGACAAATTACGTTTTACCATTGATAATTACACGAATACGTTCCACTCGTATTCACCGCGATTTACTACGTTATTAACCTTTACATTATTTATCCAATGCACGAATTAAACCGTCCTAATTTTGAACCGATGGCAAACTACCGCGACTACCAGCGTCAACGCAGTATGACGCTCGGTGACTTGTTGCTCGAAAACCGAATCATATTTCTGCAAGGCGTTATATCAAGCGATAACGCGAATGAGTTGGTAATGAAACTGCTGTACTTGCAGAGCGAGAACCGCCGCAAGGACATTCATTTTTACATCAACTCGCCGGGCGGCAGTGTGACGGCAACGATGGCAATTTACGACACGATGCAGATATTGAGTTGTCCGGTTGCGACTTACTGTGTCGGCTTGGCAGCGAGCGGCGGCTCGATTTTGCTCGCGGGTGGTACGAAGGAGAAACGGTTTGCGTTGCCGCACGCAAAGGTGATGATGCACCAGCCGTGGGGTGGTGTTCAAGGACAAGTCACCGACATCGAAATACAAGCGGAACAGATACTAAAAGACCGCGAGGTACTCAACGGAATACTCGCGTTCCATACCGGTAAACCAATCGAAGAAATAGCAAAAGACACTGACCGCGATTTTTACCTCAACGCCGAAGAAGCCAAAGCATACGGTGTCGTTGACGACATCCTGAAGAAAGTGGAAAACAACGACGAAAAGGAATAAATCTAAAATTTAGAATACAACAACACCAACATTTTTCAACTTATATTATGACACTAATCCCTTACGTAATCGAAAAAAACGGACGTGAAGAACGTGCGATGGATATTTATAGCCGTCTGCTGAAAGACCGTATAGTCTTTCTAGGAACGGCGGTGGACGACAATGTTGCCAACGCGATAGTTGCGCAACTGTTGTTTCTGCACAGCGACGACCCGGCGGCGGACGTTCATCTATACATTAACTCTCCCGGCGGCAGCGTGACGGCGGGACTTGCGATTTACGACACAATGCAGTTTATCGGGTGCGATGTCGCGACGTATTGTATAGGGCAATGCGCGTCGATGGGAGCGGTGTTGCTAACGGCGGGTGCGAAGGGAAAACGTTTTGCGTTACCCAATTCACGGATTATGATTCACCAACCGTTAGGCGGAATGGAAGGCACCGCGGAGGAGATAATGATTCACGCGAAGGAGTTCTCGACAATCAAAGCGAAGATAAACCAGATACTGCTGAAACACACCGGACACACTGTTGAGAAGATTGAACAAGATACAGAGCGAGACCGTTTTATGTCAGCCGCCGAAGCGTGCGAATACGGACTGATTGATAGCGTTATAGATACGATTCAAACTAAAAAGACGTAATTGACAAACTGTAAATGAAAGAACAGAAACCTACTTATCGTTTCGTTTACATAAACAAGGATGTTAAAATGAAAACACGGATGTTTTTCACCATAACAGCACTAATACTGCTAACGACTGGTTGTGTCAGCCGTTATCAATATCAGGTTGACCAGTCGTTGCTGGTGCAGGAAAATCAGAAGTTGGAAAACGCGCTCTACGTAACGCATCACCAACTCGTTGACGTACAGCGTGAGAACGAAGAGTTGCGTAATCAGGTATCAACTGCGCCGACAACGCAACCCTCTCGTCCCGCACGCCGCGAACAGGTGCCCCCTGATACTCTTGATGTACCGCCAGAGTTCAATCCAGGATTAGAAATCCCATCTAAAACAAATCCGGCAACTATCGTACCGCCAATAGGAAGAAAGTTAGTAGAGAATCAATACCAAACACAAGACGATGCAACGGTAGCAACGTTCCCAACGTGGAGTCCGCAACGCTAGTGCGGTTGAGATATTGAGATGAGGTGGTTTATAACTAAACTCTTGCCAAACGAAAGAGGACGATTTTAAGAGTCGCCAGTAAATGAGCGGAGGACAAGGGAGTCGAACCCTCAACCGGTTGCCCGGCAACTGATTTCGAATCAGTCCGCTAACCATTCGCATATCCTCCGTAACGGCAGACCTTTCACGCCGCCAAATTTATACAGTAAGATTCTAACCGTTTTTGTCGAGTTTTCAAGCCCCCCCAGTTAGAACTGACGGCAAAAGTGGAGGGGCTGCTGACGATTGCGGCAGGGTTGAATCTTTTTTTTCCTTTGTTATAATGGACCTTTTGGAAGGTGTCGGGCAGTCCATACTGCGAAAAACAGCCCCGTTATATCGGGTCAGATAGTTTGGTTTCGGTTTTAGTACATTAAAAAATATGCAATATAACCTTGCTTACGGACGCGGGCAGTTGACTGTCGAACTGCCGGAGGAAAATGTCGCAAAAGTTCTGAATATCCATTCGGCTCCCGCTGTGGAAGACCCGATGGATGCCGTTTTTGACGTTCTCGAAGACCCCATCGAAGCGGAACCGCTCGCCGCTATCGCGGAAGGAAAAAAATCGGCATGTGTCGTCATTTGCGACATTACCCGACCGGTTCCGAACGATTTGGTTCTTCCGCCGATCTTGCAAACATTAGAAGATGCCGGTATTGATCCGCAAAAAATCACCATTTTGATCGCTACCGGTCTGCACCGCAGCAGCACGCCGGAAGAGCGTGTCGAAATCCTCGGCGAAGACCTGTTGGGACGAAAATACAAGGTGATCGACCACAATGCCAAAAAACTGCACCAACACGAATACCTCGGCGTAACGAAAAGCGGAACGCCGATTTGGATTGACCGGCGGTATCTTGAAGCCGATGTCAAAGTCCTTACCGGTCTGATTGAGCCGCATTTTATGGCGGGTTTCAGCGGCGGGCGAAAATTGATTTGTCCCGGTATTGCCGCTGCGGAAACGATTTGCCCTTGGCATTCGCCGAAACTGCTGGAACATGAAAATGCCCGGTACGGCTGCCTCGAAGGTAATCCTGTCCATTCCGAACAGATGGAAATTGCCCGAAAAGCCGGTTGCGATTTCATCGTCAACGTTGTGCTGAACCAAGAGCGTAAAATCGTGGCGGTGGTCGGCGGCGAGATGAATAGGGCGCACCTCAAAGGGGTGGCGATTGCCCGAAAACTCGCGGTCGATATGGTAGAGAAGCCGGCAGACATCGTTGTAACAAGCGGTGCGGGCTATCCGCTGGACAAGACGTGGTATCAGACAATTAAGGGGATTGTCGGTGCGGCGGAAATTTTGAAGCCAGGCGGAACAATCGTTATTGCCTCGGAATGCAGCGAGGGGGTCGGCAGCAAGGAGTTCGAGGAAATTGCGGGCAAATTTCCCTCTCTTGACGAATTTATGGAAGCGATTACGACGGAAGAGTTTTTCTCGGTCGATCAGTGGCAGGTGGAGGAATTGGCGAAGGCATTGCGCAGGGGAAAAGTGAAGGTCGTTACGCAGGGAGTATTGCCGGAGGTTTTGCAGCAGTATTTCGTTGAACCGGCAGAAACCGTTGAAGAAGCGGTGAAAGAGGCGATGAAGAAATACGGTGCGGAAGCGAAAATCGTGGTGATTCCAGATGGTCCGTATGTTTTGGCGGAACTCCCGGAAAGCGAAAAGGAAATCATCAGAAAGGAGACGGTCAGGAAAGAACCTGTCAAGAAGGAACTCGTCAAGAAGGAAACGGTGAAAAAGGAAGCCGCCGCAGAAAAAGAGGTCATCACGAAGCAGCCGAAAAAAAAGGAAGGGGTTAAAACGGAAGCAGCCGAAAAGGAACCGGTGAAAAAGGCAACGGCAAAGAAGGCGGCTGTCAAGAAGGAACCTGTGAAAAAGAAGACCGTCAAAAAAGAAACGGCTAAAAAGGAAACGAAAAAAGCAGTCAAGAAAAAGGCGGCAAAGGGTGCATAAAAATTTGTCGGGATTTTGCGTACCGCCGTTTCCCTTACCGCCCTAACACTTGTCAGCGTTCTTCCTGACACGTGCTGACGTTGTGTATGGTACATTTCCAGCAACGGAAGCAGGATTGCAAAACAAAACCGAACCACTGACCGCTCCGTTCGCTACTATAACCAAAAAGCC
>JAITST010000495.1 GCA_031287585.1 Planctomycetaceae bacterium
TACAATGAAAACTGGCAAGAGGTCGAATCGGTAACAGGTTCCGATGTTACGTCATATGTCTGGGGTTTAAGATACATTGACGATCTCGTACTGCGCGAAAAAGGTTCAGAACGATTGTATTCTTTGGCTGATCCAAATTGGAACGTCATCGCTCTCATTGACGCAAGCGGTGCTGTCGTTGAACGAATGAAGTACGATGCATTCGGAAAAATCACTTGGCTCGATGCCGCCTTCGGCGCGAAAACGGCAAGCGGTTACGGCTGGAACCGAACGTTTACGGGGCAAGTGCTTGACAGCGAAACCGGGTTGATGCTGTATCGGAACAGGTACTATCATGCAGGGATGGGACGGTTCGTAAGTAGGGATCCGATTGGGTATCTGGCGGGGGATGCAAATGTTTATCGTTACGTGGGAAATGCTCCAACTACAAACACCGATTTATTTGGCGAAGACGTTTGGGTTGAGAGTACTCCGCAAGTATTAGGGTTCCACTGGAGGGTTTGCGTTACCACTTATGACGAATGCTGCCAAGCGAATGGTCAGTATTGTATCACTTTCGGTCAAAATGACGATGGGTCGTCTTGCTCCAAGTCAGATATTTCGGCACCGTCCGGCTCTTCAGGCAATTCATCAGGATCATCCCGCTCTTCAGGTGGGTATTCAGGAAGGACTTCACGTTCAAGTTTATCTTCATCAAGAGATACCACGTTACCGCGCAAATCTTATCCAGCGATTCTTCCAGGAGGTATTTCAACAAATCCTTACGGAAATGGTCGGGTAGGCACTGATAATAAGGATCCCGCCAAAGAAGAAATTAAGAGGACTTCGTCTGACTGTAAAGCGGATATAGAAACTAAAAAATATTTTGAGTCGCTCGTAGGTGCAAGAGGTGGCTATAGTTTTTTTGGGAAAACCTGTCGTGATTTTTCAGACGGGTGTTACAAAAATGTTTGTAGTCAAAAAGGTACATCTTTATGAATTTTTTTTCGCGTGTTTTTGCTTCGATCTAATCCATACTCCTTTCTTTTAAGAAGGGGTATTGTTTGGGTTGTTTTTTTGGGGGTGGCAATATCGTGCATTATAATTGCTTGTCTTGGAAAGCGTTTCGACTTTGACAATTCTATTCGATTTGGAAAAAATTCGAACTTTAGTGATGAATCAAATCAACTGACTGATTATTGTATGGAAACAGATGGCCTTGCTGAATTAAAACAAATAGAGAGTTGGATAAAAAAAAAACAATGGTGGTTTTCACTTGTATATTATCTTCCCCAGAAAAAAGTTTCCACTGATACTCTCCGAGTCGATTTAATCGGTAAATTAGTAATACTGGAAGTGAGAAAAACTATTGATGATGTATGGTGGCAATACCAATGCAAAAGCGATAATGAAATAAAAACAATATTCGATTCCTTGCAGGTTAAATACGAAAAAAAATTACAACAGAAAAAACAAGGGAAATAAGTGTTTGGGTTTTGATATTTGTTGTGATTTTGTGAAATGTGGGCAGGTAATAATATCGGATATAGCTTGAATATGTCGCGAAAAATACGTTCCAGCGATGTTGAGTGTAAATGTCAGAGATTATACAAGGACGGGGATGGTTTTAACTATTCCTTGGAATAACAATTTTGGAACGTCCCAGTAATGAAAATACCAACAGTGGGTGTATGGTTATGAAGTGTACTATATTAACAATTTTACTTGTTGTATCCTGCCTTTTTAATGTCGTACTGTTTTTTGACATCACGAGAATAGAATCGCAGCTTAGACGGCATATAATGACTCTCATGGTCTTGTCTCAATTTCATAAATCACAGATTGCAAAATGTGATGGTTTTTCTTGGGCAAACTACATTAGTGAACTCAATAAATATGTCAACTTATTACAAGGACAATCCTTGTTTCTTCCGTCGTACATTGAATTTTGTATTCAAATCAACGAGAGCACAATGCCGCTGGTCTCGTACCAATATGACGGCGGCGGCAGCGCAATGCAGACGGCGTATAACCAACCGAACGTTTCGTTGACTTATGTCAACGGCGGTCTCGACCGTTACGGACGCATTGTCAATCATGCGTGGATGATGGGAAATGATCCGCTGGTGCATATCGTTCACGGCTACGATTATGCCGGCAACCGTCTTTATCGTAACGATTTGGTTCAGGCATCGAACTCGGGATTATACGGCTACGACCATTTGGGACAGATCAAGATGCTGCGCCGCGGTGCGTTGAATGCGGACAAAACAAACGTCTCAGCAATGAATCACAGCGAAGCATGGAATTTCGACAAGACGGATAACTGGGCTGAGTACAACAAAAACGGCATGACCGAAACCCGAACGCACAACGCCGCAAACGAACTTCAGGGAATTGCAACGCACGACGCCAACGGAAATATGACCTTAATGCCCGGTCTCAACGGCAAGTACGACGCGTGGAATAGACTGGTTGAAGTAAAGGATTCATCGGATAATGTTATCGCTCAATACGAATACAACGGCTTGAATCAACGCATCAAAAAGACCGTCGGCGGCGTGCTTACGAAATCGTTCTACAATGAAAACTGGCAAGAAGTTGAATCGGTCACCGGTTCCGAAATGACTTCCTACGTCTGGGGTGTGCGGTATGTTGACGATCTCGTACTGCGTGAAAAAGGTTCAGAACGAATTTATTCTTTGGCTGATCCAAATTGGAACGTCAT
>JAITST010000044.1 GCA_031287585.1 Planctomycetaceae bacterium
GTATTCCCAAACCTCGCTTGCCCTGTTTTGCGTGAATGTTTTCGATTCGAGACGACCATATTTATCATATTGATAGACCGTTACAACACCCTCAAATGATGTCTCTTTTTCTAGTTGACCTTTTTCGTTGTATTCAAACGATTCCTCGCTCCCATCGGGCAAAATACGTGTCAACTGGTTCCCGTTCAAGTCGTATGTGAATGATGTGATATGACAGTTCGGGTCTTTGATGGTGAGTTGGTTACCTTGCGCATCATACGTGTATTCATAAACCGGAGATTCACCATTGACTTGCGGTAATGTTACTTTAATCAATCGTCCGTTATCATCATATTCAAAGTGTCGAGTTTGACCGAGTTGGTTAGTCTCGGATTCCTTCTGTCCTTTTTCGTTATATTTGGCGGATATTTTCGTTCCGTCCGGCTGGGTTGTTTCAATGATGTTGCCGAATTCGTCATATTTATAAGACGTAACACGCTCTTCGCTGCCGAAACGAATAATTGACTTTTCAACCTGCCCCTTGTTGTTATAAACGGTTTCGGTTATCAAACCGTTTGATTGTTTTACTTTTATCTGCCGGTCGAGATTGTCATATTCATACGTCGTAATATTGCCGTAGGCATCAGTTGAACTTTGTACTCTGCCTTTAGTATCGTATGCCGTTGAAGTGTGATATACTTCCGAACCACGTTGTACCAAAGTTGATTCACCAGTGGTTTCACTAACTGCTACGAGACTATCTTTATAACGAATGCTTCCTGTGCTACGACCTTTATCATCGTATTTTGTTTCCGTGCCATAAACAGTATCAGTTGAACCTTCAAGGTGTGAATCCGTCGAGAATACTACTCTTCCTTGTGAATCGTAAACGGTTTCGCTGACCATCCAGCCGCCATTATTAGGCAACTCACGCCGCGTTTTTGTTGTTTCGCCGAAAACGTTGTAAACGTATTCCGTCACAAGCCCGTAAGAATCGGTGCTTGAGATTACCCAGCCAGCGTTATTATAGACGGTGAAACTTGAAGCAAGGATTGTTCCGCTGTTTTCGACAAACGAATTGCCGTTTTCATTTATTTTGATTACTAAACCTAGTAGTTGTTCATTGCGAGTGTTTCTGCCGTCTCTATCATATTCAGTATGCGAACCATAAATCTTTTCGTCTTCTGTTCCTTCGATATAACTGCTGCTATAGGTTGCGTGACCGACAGCATCGTAAACTGTTCTCTGTATGTAGATAACGATTTTACCGTCTGAACCTTTTGATTCTGAGCGGACTTCTGTTTGTAGTCCACGAACATCGTAGGTGTATTGCGTTTTCAGTTTGTTTTGGTCTATTTCGAGAACTACCTGCCCAGCGGCGTTGTATTTAGTTTCGGTCTTCCAAATCAATTCTGTACCTACATAGTGTCTGCGTTCGGTAACACGCCGTGCTTCGTCGTAGATTGTTTCGTCGAGAATCTTTATACCATTTTCGTAGTAGTACGTTTCTATGCAGTCACCGTTATTGTCGTACTTCATATAGGTTGTACGACCGTTTGTTGATGTTATACTTGTGACTTCGCCGTACTTGTTGTACGTACTTGTGATTAGTTGTACACCGTTGGAGTTGACTAACGATGTCATGTTGCCGCGTTCATCGAACTTGTATGATGTCGTGTTACTGTTAACATCTGTTGTTATCGTTGGTAAACCGGTGTTAGCGTCATAGTTTGTTACTGTTGTTACTCCGCCGCTTGTCGTCGATGTTAGCTGACCATATTTATTGTATGTGTAAGCAGTAATATTGCCGCGAGCATCCTTTTCTGTCTCTTTGTTACCGTCGGCATCGTAAGTGTAAGTCGTTGTGAGTTTGATTTCAACGCCGTTATGAATGACAACTTGTGTTTCGGATTCTATGTTACCTTTGGTGTCATAAGTCCGAAGCGTCACCGCTCCTTCCGGTGAGACTTCGCGGATTACGTTTCCGCGTTCGTCATTCTCTATGATTGTCGTGTTACCGAGTTGGTCGGTAACTTTTTGAATACGGGCTTCGGTATTGAAATCGTACTCGATTGTTTTGCCGTCTGCATCAATAACCTTTTTGATTCTACCTTGTTCATCAAATTCCGTCTTGGCGGCAGTACGACCTAGCGGGTCAATAACTTTGTCAAGGTAATGTTGCGGAGCGTTTTCGTCTGTTAGGTATGTGAATTGGACTGTGTCACCGTGCTGGTCTGTTACCGCTATCAGGTTGCCCAATGTATCATATTTATATTCTACACGTTTGCCGTCGGGACCCGTGATTGCCGAGATTCTGTCTTGACCGTCACGGTCAAAAGTAACTCCCTTGCCGCTGGAATGTGTTATGCCGCGATCTGTAAACGTTAGCACATTGTTTGAAGTGTCGATTGCTTGATGTAGTTTGCCGTTTGTTGCGTCTATTACTAAGTCAACTCCGTTACGCAATGTTAGCGTTAGGAATCCGCCGTTTACGTTTGCGGGTGAATAATCACTTTGGTTTAAGTCGTAAGAATCCATTACGTAGTACGTGCCGTCGCCCCAAGCGTATAGCCATGTGTCATCTGCTTGCAATGTGCTTTTTGTACCTACATCTGGAATCCACGCGGGCTTGTAGTATTGCGACTTCAACATTCCTTCAAACATTGAACCGGTACCATAACCACCGCCTTTTGCCTGGAACGTGAATCCTTCTTTTGTTCCGTCGGGCAACGTGATTGTTATGTGAGTGCCGTCGCTGATTGGCGTATATGGCGAAAATCCTTTCTGCGCACTGCCGCCGTCACCGATTACAATACTAATTTCCGTCGTTGCAATATCTAACGTCCAACCATAACCAAAATCGCCTTTAACGTCTGCGTTCAGCGTGTCGTATGTTCTTGTGATTGTAATTGGCAGTCCGCCTAGTTGCAGGTCAAAATCGGTAAACGTCCTATTGAAGTTGCCGAGTTTGTAGTCGCCTTCGAGTTCAACTAGAACTTCTGATTTTGATGTCTGACCACCGCCGTCGGTTGCTTCTAGGACTATCCGCCATTTTCCGTTGCGGAGCATTGTTGTATCGAACCTGCCCAAAACTCCATTGGTTACTTTGCCGAATCCTTTCTCCGTGATTACAACTTCCTTATTACTTCCGTCCGCTGAATATGCTTTCAATGTCCATGACATACTTCCCGGCTCGTTATCGTCAACTGTTCCGATGATGTCGATGGGTCCGTAAATTTTTGCGCCGTCTTGAAGCGACAATATTTTTGTTGTCGGGCTTTCGGTATCGGCTGGATTCGTCGCTTGAACCGTCGCGATAGCAGTTCCGGCGTTGTTATTCGCATCCTTTGCGGTTGCCTCGAATGTTAGAATGCCGTACTCGTTCTGGGCTAATGTGTATTCAGCCCTGCCGTTGATTAGTTGAATCTCTTTGTCAATGATTTCGATGTATTCAACTTTATCAATTATCTTTGTGATAGAGTGTAATTTCAATGTTGTTACAGCAACACCAACATTGTCGGCGGCGGTAACAGTAATAGTTACTTTATTACCAGCGGCGGTTTTCGACGGATTGACCAAGATGTTGACAGTAGGAGCAATTTTATCTTCGACTACATAAATGTATAACTCTTTTTCTCCTTTACCGCCGCGACCATCGTCCACATAGACCCAAACTTTATGCGGAGATGATTGGAGGTGATTTACGTTAGTGTTCCACGTTATTAAACCAGTTGCGGCGTTGATTGTTATACCTAACGCGACCGCTTCGGGATTTAGTGAATACGTTAGGGTATCGTATTCATTATCTTTTGCTGAAACGTAGTATTGGAATTTGGTACCGGCGGTTACAGTTTGCGACGCGATGTCTTTGATTTCCGGCGGCGTATTTTGTTCGGTTATACCGAGATAGAAATAACCGGAACTTGACGCACCACGGTTATCGGAAACACTTATCCCAACTTCTACCTGTTTTCCGACATAACTCGCATCTGGTTCCCAGTTGATTATTCCGGTGTTTTTGTCAATCGTCATATTGTCCGGCGCGATCGTCAACGTGAATGTCAACGTGTCACTGGTGTCTTTGTCAGTTGCGGTAATTTGAATTTCGTAAGGTTTACCCGCTTCGATGTAATGACTATTCGGCAACTGCAACCGCGGCAGATTGTTGTATGTCTGAACTGGATTGTCTGGATTATTAGGGTCAACATTTGTCGGGTTATAAACCATCATCGGGAAGACAATGACCGGAGTCGAAACGCCGGATTCATTGACGACCCTGATTCGGAATCCGATGATATTGTCGGCAAATTCTGCTGACGGAGTGTATGATAAGAGTCCTGTCTTCGCATCAACATTGGCATCTCCCCAATGGCTTATCGGTGTTTCCGTTGAAATATTTTGGAGTCCTTCGAGAATGTATTCGAGTTTCTCGCCTTGCGGGTCAGTTGCCTCAATCTGATATGTCATCGGTTGCCCGACAAAGCCCGCCGGCAACGGCTTCTCCATATTAACTTTGGGGGCGATTATGACACTTCGCACCGCGAGTTGAAATTTCTGGTCAACTGACTTGCCGTAGATGTCTGTCGCACGGATAATGACTTCGGCTTTTTGACCGAGTAATGAACTGTTTGGAGTCCAGACAATTTCACCGTTTTGATTTATTGTCATTTCCGCTGGTGCTGATACCAACGAAATTGATACAGCATCGTTTTCTTGGTCAATTACAACCGGTTTGTATGTGAACTGCTTATCGACAGTTACACTTTCGGGCGGTGTTGATACGAATTTTGGCGGATTGTTTTCACGTTGAGCGACAACTTCAAACGTAAATTCGTATCGCCCGCTAACTTTACCGTCTGAAATTTCAAACTTAATTGTCGCGTTGCCGAGCGATTGCGGTGTCCATTCAATACGCCCGTTGCTGCTGAGCGTCAGACCAGCGGGCGCGTCGATTAGTTTGAATGTTACGATATCGCTATCTTCGTCTGTCGCGTTGAGTTGGGCGGTGAATGGTCTGTTGACCGGAATTGTACTTGGCAACAGAGTGTCGAGTTGCGGCGCGTGATTGATTGCGTTCGGGTCAGTGATACGCAACTCGAATGGAAGTTGAGCGGTCAATTTGCCATCGCTTACGATAACAGTTATGACGTACCGTCCGACTAACGGCGTTTTCCAAGTTATTGTGCCGTCGTCGGATATTGACATATCCACTGGCGCGTTTTCTAATTTATAATACGCTATCGCGTCGCCGTTCGGGTCTGTTGCTTCTACCTTCGATATGTATTCGCTACCGACTTCGCCGTTTGGATTTGGTAACGCTGTGATTTCCGGCGGGGCGTTATCCGAGACCGGTAGTGTGATTTTTTGTATGTTGCTGTCTTTGCCGTCACTTGCGATTATCTTGAAAGTGAACGAACCCGATACCAGCGGTGTCCACGTGAATAGCCCCGTTACGGAATCAATACTGATGTCGCCGCGTGCCGATTCGGGTATGTCTGACGTGTCGAGTGACCACGTTATAACGTCGCCGTCAGTGTCGGTTGCTGTTGCTTGGTATTGATAGAGACGGTCTTTCATCGCACCGCTTGTTATGATTGACGTGATTTGCGGCGGAGTGTTCAACGTGACAGGCGGAAGAACATTAAGCGTGAACGATTGCAACGTTTCGTATTCGCCGTCAGACACTGCGATTGTAAATTCATACTGACCGGTGACACTCGGATACCACGCGAGTAGTCCGTCGTGTGAGAGCGATGCGTTTTTGGGTGCGTTTGCCAAACGATATTTTAGCGTGTCGTCGTTCGGGTCGGTTGCGACGATGCGATATTGGTAAGTGTCATTTAGTCGTATTTGTTCAGTTGGAACACTTCTTATTACCGGCGGTTCGTTTGTTATTACAACCGGTTCGAAAACTTGGATTGTGAAATGTTGTTCAACCCATGCACCGTCTAAATTGACCGCACGGATGATTAACGGCTTTGCTCCGGCAGTGTCCCACGTCAAGTGCAAGTTGCCATCAGGAATCTCTGTTGTTGTACCGTCTTGTGAAACGAGATAGAACGTTACCGCGTTTCCGTCTGCGGACGTTGCGGATAACGTATAGTTCCACGCTTCGTTGATGTATGCGGGTCCGGTTGGTCTTGATGTTATCGTTGGCGGGTCGAGTACAACAGGACGTTCAACCGATGTCAATACGAACGTTTGCGAAACAACGTTGCCGCTTGCGTCGTTCACGAATACCGTAATAGTAACGTTTGTTGCCGATTCCGGCGACCACGTTAACAGACCTGTTGCGTCAATACTAATGCCGAGATTTTCTGACGCTTGATCTACCGAGAACGTTGGTGAACTTCCATCGTAGGTGATTGCTGTTACTTGGTATTCGTAACGTTCGCCGACGAACGCCGGTGTCAGCGGCACGGAAGTTATTTTGGGTACATCGCTTTGCACCGGTACTTCAACTGCGGCGACGTTGAACGATTGCTCTGTCCAAGAACCGTTTGCGTCTTCGATACGAATCGTGAACGACTTTTCGCCGACTTCGTTTGGTGTCCAAGCGATGATTGTCGAATCGAGTTGGGTTGCCTGACCGTCTTCGTTAATGAGCCAATATGTTAGCGTATCATTTTCAGGGTCGAACGCTTCAACGTTGTAAGACCACGTTTCGCCGACGTATGCGGGTCCAGATGGTTTGGATGTGATAACCGGCGGTTGCGATACGACCGGACGCGGATTGACGATGAGTTCAAACGTTTGCGTCATTCCATCGCCGGTGTGGTCTGTTACCG
>JAITST010000045.1 GCA_031287585.1 Planctomycetaceae bacterium
TCAATTGATAACACTGAAGAAGTCGAGACATTTTTCCAAAACGATATTGACAGAATAGCCCTTTTTAAGAAAGAAAAACATTCAACGATAGATTGGCAGAGTACAACAACCCCAAACGCAGGTTTTATGCACATACACGACCTGAACGAGGGCGCAAAGGATGACCACATATTTACACGAAGGATTTGTCGAAGTATAATAATAGACAACCCCTAAAAACTTCACCATTCGTTCAGCAAGTTCCTGATTTTATGGGGCTTGCTGTTTTGAGCCGGAGTTTTTTAGAAGTTGCCTTAACTATGTGAAATAAAAAATGGCTATTTTCATTCGGAACGCCCACCTTGTTGACCCTACTCAGAATCTTGACCGTGTTGGTTCTTTGCGTACTGAGGGACGTAAGATTTTTGGCTTGGACTGCGAACCGCAAAACGGTGACGATATTATTGACGGGGATGGTTTGATTTTGATACCGGGTCTTGTTGATATGCACGTTCACCTTCGCGAGCCGGGTTTCGAGGAAGACGAAACCATTGCTAGCGGTACCCGCGCCGCTTTGGCTGGCGGATTTACTACCGTTGCCTGCTGCCCCAACACATCGCCGCCAACCGATACTCAGGCGAGTGTTGAGTTTATCCGTCAGAAGGCGGTTCGCGCGAATAACTGCAACGTTTACGTTATCTGTTGTATCAGTAAGAATCGTGAAGGGAAAGAACTCGCGGAACTTGGACAGTTGTTTGAAGTTGGTGCGATTGCTTGCAGCGACGACGGTTCTCCGGTTGAAGACGCGGAGTTGACACGGCGGGCGTTTGAGTATTGCCGGATGTTTGACAAGCCGCTTTTAAGTCACGCAGAAATTTCGTCGCTCACAAAGGGCGGCGTAATGCACGAGGGAATTGTGTCGCTGCAACTCGGTTTACGCGGGATGCCTGCGGCGGCAGAGGATGTGATGGTTGCTCAGGATTTGACACTAGCGGAGTTGACAGGCGGACGATTGCACGTGATGCACGTTTCGACGGAAGGTGCGGTGCAGGCGATTCGACGTGCGAAGTCGCGAGGGGTGAAGGTGACGGCAGAAGTTACGCCGCACCATTTAACGTTGACCGACGATGCGTTACGTTCGTTCGACTCGAATTTCAAGATGAGTCCGCCGTTGCGCGGGCGTGAACACGTTGACGCTTGTATTGAGGGGTTGCGTGACGGAACGATTGACGCGATTGCAACTGACCACGCACCGCACGCTGCCGAGAAGAAAATGCGTGAACTCGATTTGGCACCGTTCGGGATTGTCGGCTTGGAGACTGCGGTTGGTGTTGTTGTGACGAAGTTGGTCGAGACGGGTTTGATTGATTGGGCGACGCTAGTGACGAAGATGTCAACCAATCCTGCAAAGATTTTGGGGATTCCGAAGGGAACACTGCACGTTGGCGCGGATGCGGATATAACGTTGATTGACCCGAAAAAACGGTGGCAGGTGACAGCTGATACATTCAAGGGAAAAAGTAAAAATTCGCCGTATATCGGTTGGGAATTGGTGGGGAAAGTCGAGGGAGTGATTGTCGGCGGTGAGCGGAAGGTGTAGAGCAACGGCTAATATGTGATATGCCGAACACGGTTGAAAATTGTAGAAACGTTACATATAACATCTCTACAAATTTTAATCGTGACATGTACAGGATTGTTTGTTCATACAAACATCATCCCTATCTGGTAGATTGCTACTGCCAGTATCCACGCCAGAACTGTTGTGTATATCAGGGTTATCATCGCCCACTTGAATGATGTTTCCCGCCAGATTACTCCTACTGTTGCTGTGCATGGGGCATATACCATTATGAATATCATCATTGATATTGCTTTTAGCATCGACCATTGCGGGTCGGTTGGCAGGATTCTTTTTAGTGTATTAGTTGCTCGTTCCAAATCGTCTTCTTCTTGTTCCACGCCGCTCGTTTCGCTTACCTGTCCGGTTTGTTCTTCCGGGAATAACCCTGATATCGTTGTTAGTTTTGGTTCGACTGTTTCCGATTCGCGATAATTCTCGTTTTCCATTTGGTACATTGTTTCCATTGTACTTAGGATAACCTCTTTCGCCGCGAAGCCGCCTGCCAGTGCTATGTTGTCCCGCCAATCGAAGCCAGCGTAGCGTCCTATTGGTTCGAGTAGTTTGCCTACTCGTCCCGCTAATGAGTTTTCAAGTTGTGCGCGTGAATCTGCTCCTTCCGTTCTTGGAAACGTCATCGCTACCCAAAGTATAACATTCACCATCAATATTATTGTTCCCGCTTTTTTGATGAACCACCAACTGTTCAGCAACGCCGAGTACAGCACCGCAATTACAGTTGGACGACGGTACGGCGGTAGTTCCAACAGCAACGGCGAGTGTTTACCGCGAACAAGCGTCTTGCTTAATACCAACGCACTCAATAACGCAAGTGACCACGACGCTGCCACCAGTCCCAGCATCATCGGCACTTGATACGCCGCGAAAAACGCTCCTATCAACATCATATAGACCGGCACTTTCGCGCCGCAGTTCATTAGCGGAAGCACCATTATCGTTATCAGACGTTCACGCGGTTCCTTCATTGAGCGGGTCGCCATTATTGCTGGCACTGCGCACCCGTTCACAATTCCGCCCGCCATCACAAGCGGCAAAACGCTTTGTCCGTGCAGTCCGAATATGCGCAACAAACGGTCGAATACCACAACCATTCTCGCAATATAACCAACTCGTTCAAGTATCGCGAGGAACAAGAACATAAAAAAGATTATCGGCACAAACGTCAGCACACCGCCGACACCGCCGATTATCGCGTCGTATAGTGCCGAGTAAACCAGCGTTCCTTCTTCGAGTTGTAATATCGAGTTAAGTCCGGTTGGTAAAATATCACCGAAGAAAATTTCTGTTAGTTCGCACGGACTAACCCACGCCAGACCGTCGTTACCGTAAGCCGGTATCCACGTCCATTCCTGCGCCAAATGAAATACGAAGTAGAACACAACACTCACGATCGCGAGAACCAACGCCAAACCGTAAAACGGGTGGCAAGCGTAAGTGTCAATGAGGTCGCTCTTCCGCGAGTATTGCCTGACACGTTTGACAACCGTTGCCGCGACGTTATTCGCGTATTCGTTTCGTTTCGCCGTCATCAACTTCGCAAGCGGTTTTTTATGCGTTTTTTCAAACGACGCGATTGTGTCATCGGAATTTTTCAGCAAACTTTCCCAGCCCGGCTCGTGCGTATGATGTTGAACGATACGCTGCGATTCACTGTCGCCTTCAAGCAAACGCAACGCGAGCCAACGCGGTGCGAAGTCTTCCATCAGGTGTTCCTTCGCGGACAACGATTGCGTTATCGGAGCGAGAGCAGATTCGATTTCTGTACCGTAATCGAGATGCCAACCGGTTGGACAGTGTTCATTTTGTTGCGTCTTTTCCGCGACTTCGAGAATCGTCTTCTTCAATTCGGCGATACCTTTTCCACTACTGGCAACCGCCGGAATTACCGGTACACCAATCATTTTTTCGAGAGCAGCCGCGTCAACTTCAAGTCCCCAATGTTCCGCCATGTCCGTCATATTCAGACAGATTACTGTTGGTACTTCGAGTTCCAAAAGTTGTAACGCGAGGTGAAGATGACGTTGTAAGTTCGATGCGTCAAGGACAACCACTATCACTTCGGGACGCTCAAGCAAAATGAAATTCCGCGTGACACGTTCCTCCGGCGAATACGATTCAAGACTATAAATACCGGGTAAATCGACAACCTCAACATTTTGTCCGTTGCCCGAAAAATGCCCCGTCTTCTTCTCAACAGTAACGCCCGGATAGTTTCCGATGTCTTGATGTAAACCGGTTAGCAATGTGAATAGCGTTGATTTACCGGTGTTTGGTTGACCAGTCAGGACGACTAATAAGTCAGTATGATGATGTTTATAAGTATGTGTCATGTGAGTGTGTTGTAGTTGTTAGTTACGGGAAACTGAGATCATCTCCGCGACTTCGTGACCTAACGCTATTCGCGTGTCGCCGATTGCAACAATTGTTGGTCGTTTACCACTACGGCTGGCTTGACGGATTGAGATTTTTGTCTCTGGGAAAATTCCCATACCAGCAAGACGGCTTACGAGCGAGCCGTTGTCAGACGCGCTATCGGGGTAAACCGCGATTACTGTTGCGCTTTCGCCAACGCGTAATTCGGCGATGGTTGTTACAGTGTGTTGTGATGTTGTCATAGTATTGTTTTGTTTGTATGAGAAAGTTTATTAGCGGTATCTAATTTTAGTATCAAAAAAAATTTTCCCGACTAGGGGAAAATTTTTTACGATTTAACGAACTATTGTATTGTCGCCGGTTTTAACCAACGGCTACGATTTACTTTTTGCTTTTACCTGTTTTTTGCAAAACACGTCAATTGCTTTTAACGTTTCGTCGTTCAGGAAATGTTCCATACCGCACGCATCCTCATCTGCTACTTCTTCTGACACACCCAAATGTAACAAGAACTCACGCAACAACTTATGACGCTTCAAAATTCGTTCCGCCTCGACTTCGCCTTCCTTTGTCAACAAGACATAACCGTATGGCTCTTGTATAACGTAGCCGCGTTTTTTCAGTTCGATTATTGCGTTGTTGACAGACGGATTTTTCACGCCTCTGCTAGTCGCAATGTCCTTAACACGCGCGACTCGATGTTCCTGAATAAGGAGATAAATCCTTTCCAGATAATCTTCCATATTACTTGTAATTGTTGTTGACATCGGTCAATCCTTTCACGTTGGCAGTGGATAGGCACACACTTTGTGTGCCTTAACTATTGCGGTGCTTTCGCGGTTACTACGCAACTTTCAAAATAATCACGAATCAATAGCGTGACAACTTCGGTAGCGGTTTAATTTATCGAAAACATAATCGCAACCTTGTTCCAAACCATTAAAAAAACATAGCATTTTCCCCAAAAAACAAACGCTGCGGCTATTTTTTCGCCGCGGGTTTTGCCGCTGGCTTTGCGGCACCTGCTTTTGAAGCGGCTGGTTTCTTTGCGGCTTCGGCTGACGCGGCTGCGGCACCTTCTTCCTCACCCTTCTTTTTCTTCTTCTTGTTTATCACAACTTTATAAACACGAACTTTCGGCAAACTGTACGGTGTCGAACCGTCGTCGCTCCAACGGTCTTGCTCTTTCAGTTTCTCAATTCGTTCCGCACGGTTAAGAACGTTTCTCGCACGGACGATTCCTTTGGACGTTTTCAGACTTTTATCAATTGTCATGGTACGCAGTCTAATGATTTGCGGGTTAAAACAAAGTGAATAACAAAATCTTCGCTGGCAGCACAAGCCGCCAATACGAAAGACACAAAATTTTACCACAATTCGTCCGGTTGACAAGGGGGGTAGTTTTGTGATATACTGCTAAATATACAAACCATTCACGGACGCGGTATTTTAGAATTGGAAATCATCAATCTAAAATATCACCCAACACGTAATCTACACCCAATATTAAAATGTTACTTGACCGCGAAGAATATATTGAGCAGTCGTTTTTCTTTGAGACGTTTCTCGAACGGCTTGAGTCCGGCGTTGCTACGCAGGAGATATTGGCGACTATACGCAGCGAGTTGTTGACTACGACGCAACTGCCAAACGCGGTTGATTTTCTGTTGACCGATATGAAGTTGACGGGCGTGTTGTCAACGGCAATGCGGCGAATCAGCCACTACTTCACGCCGTTCCAAGCGTTCGTTATCGGCGAAACTGAAAATGACACCGGACGTTTCGATTTCCGAATCGCCCTCAGTATTCTGCAACGTGAAGCGAAGTACCGCAGCGAAAATCTGTCGGTACAAGGTATATTCTTCTACCAATTTGAAACCATTTGCCGTAACCGTCTCGGCTACGACACTGGTCTAAAAGCAATCGCGGGCGACCCGATTTACAACGAAGACTGGCGTGAATGGATGCAGGTTCTCAACCGTCAAATCGGGTACGTTGACCTAGCCGATATGATTTTTGTGCGTAGTTCGTTGTACGAGAAAAAAACGGAGGAGATGGAGATACCAACGTTGTTCGGTGAACGTGAAGGACGCATCGCAAAGGCAAGCCGCAAACGAGACCCCGTTCACCTCTTCGCGGCGTTATCACGTCACTTGGGCTACCCAAGTGTACCGCGTCAAAAACGCGCAACCGACACGGAAAATACGTTACCTGTTTTACAACGTCGAATAGATCAACTGGAAAGCCGACTAAACCTGATGGAAGAAGAACAACGCGGCGGATTGAATTTAGCACCGTTTATTGTTGGGGAAAATAAACATTAAAATTTACGCAACCGTTAAAACGTTTCAATGATAACAGACGACCAAATTTTCGCGACGCTTGCCGATGTCTTCGGTTTTCATTCCTTCAAATCACATCAGGAGGAAATTGTCCGCACGATTCTTTCCGGTCGGGATGTTTTCGCTGTTATGCCAACTGGCGGCGGAAAGTCGTTGTGTTATCAGTTGCCTGCGTTGCTGCTCGACGGTGTTTGCGTTGTCGTTTCACCGCTTATCTCGCTAATGAAAGACCAAGTTGATGCCGCCCGCGCGAACGGTATTAACGCCGCGACGCTCAACAGTTCAATAACGCCGTCCGAACGTAACAACATCACTGCGGCGTTGTGCAGCGGCGGCATAAAACTTCTCTACATCTCGCCTGAACGTTTCAACTCCGAATTTTTTCTCGACATACTCAAGTCAATCAAAATTTCATTTTTCGCAATCGACGAAGCCCACTGCATATCGGAATGGGGACACGATTTCCGACGTGACTATCTGGAACTGTCGAAGATTGTCACCGGGTTTCCCGACATTCATATCGCCGCGTTCACTGCTACCGCAACCTCACGAGTCGCTAACGATATAACCGTCCGCCTGAAACTCCGCAATCCGCATCTGACACGTGCGTCGTTTGACCGTCCGAACCTGTTTTACCGCGTCGTTGTCAAACAAAATATCGAAGACCAGTTGTACAATTTCGTTCTCCGTCACAAAGACGAGGCGGGAATCATCTACCGAATCAGCCGCAAGAAAGTTGAGCAAACCGCGATGATTTTGCAATCGCACGGAATTGACGCGCGAGCGTATCACGCCGGAATGTCTGACAGCGACCGTCACGCCGCGCAAGAGGCGTTCAGCCGTGACAAGTGTTCGGTCATCGTCGCAACAATCGCGTTCGGAATGGGAATCGACAAGTCGAATGTTCGGTACGTTGTTCACGGTGACTTGCCGAAAAACATTGAGGGCTATTATCAGGAAACGGGACGTGCGGGTCGCGACGGAACGCCAGCGGAGTGCGTGTTGTTTTACGACCAGCAGGACATCATGATTCTGTCCAAGTTCGCCGACAACATCGAAGACCCCGCCGCGCGGGATACCGCACGGACACAGTTTTTTCAGATGCGAAATTTCGCCGAACGCGACGCGTGCAGACGAACCGCGATTTTGCGTTACTTCGGTGAGACGTACCCGAAAACGAACTGCGGCGGTTGTGATTTTTGTCTCGGCGATATCGAACGTGAAGACGCGACAATCAACGCACAAAAAGTATTGTCAGCGATTTATCGAACGGGCGAACGTTTCGGAGCGGTTCACATCTGCGACATCGTAACCGGTGCGAACACAGAAAAGATACGCGACTTCAACCACAACACGTTACCAACTTATGGTGTAGGCAAAGACCAACCGAAACAGTATTGGCGTTCATTGATAAACGCATTGCTGGCGAAACAAATTTTAACGATTGACGACCCAAAACTACCAACGTTAAAACTGACAGATGACGCGAGAAAGATTCTACGCGGACAATTGGAATTTCAGTTACAAACGCAGAAAAAACAACCGTCGCGGGCGGTAAATCGTTACTCGGACGGAATCACACGCGAGTTCGACGAGCGGCTATTCCAGTTGTTGCGCGGAATAAGAACAAAAATCGCGATAGCGGAAAACATCCCTCCGTTCGTAGTATTCTCGGACAAGCCGCTGATAGAAATGTCAACGTTCTTTCCGCAAAACGAAACGGAGTTTGTAAAAATCAGCGGAGTAGGTCATACAAAGTTTGAACGTTACGGAGAACAGTTTATAGGTGAAATAAAAAGATACTGTCAGGAAAATCAAATCCAATCAAAACAGAATTATTCACCAGTGAAAACTGAACCAGCGCGAACGGGAAGCAGCGGAATATCGGCAACACATCTGTTGACGAAACAATTTCTGGAACAAGGAATGTCAATTGAAGAAATAGCAAAAGAAAGACAAATTACAAGCGGAACAATAGTAGCCCATTTGGAAAAACTAGCGGAGAACGGCTACAAACTGCCGTTAGAACGTTTCATAAAGCCAAACCGTTTGGAACAAGTAAAAAAATGGTTTGAAACATCGGGAGTAACAGCAGAATCAGACTGGCGGCTAAAACCGGCGGTAGAAATATCGGAAGGAAAACTAGACTACGACGAAGCAAGGTTAGCAAGAATGGTATTGAAATATGGTAACAACTCGTAACCATTCACTCACACTTCACTGTGTATAACGTGAAATTTGCGTCAAAAAGTTGCGTGTGAACGGCTTCAAATTACTTTATCTTGAGCCGCTTGGTGTGTAGGGCCAGAAGTTTGTTGGGCGTAAGTTTCTATTGTTGCCTAGCGCGTAGGTCATTCCGAATGTTAAGCCCCAATTGTTTTGGCTTTTTACTCCGTCTGCTCCGAATACTATGTTATCAATCAAGTCGGCGTGTACCGCTATTTTTTCGTTCCACCAGTATTTTACTCCTATTCCAACCGGCATCGACATCGTTGATACCGTCTTCTTCGCTCCGTTAAAATCTGTGAAACTCATTCCGGTCAGACCTAGTCCGTACTTGAAAAACGGTCGCCATCGGCTGTTGCCTAGCGGGTAATAATGCACGCTTACGTCAAGCGTTGTCAACTGGTTGCTGCCTGTTGGTGCGTTTGTTAGCGGCGTTGGAGTTGAATAGTCGTACTTCAGGTTGTACGA
>JAITST010000194.1 GCA_031287585.1 Planctomycetaceae bacterium
TTAGATAGGCGATGGGATGATACCGTATAAATACACATTTAATTCGGCTACTCTTTCGATAAAACACATAATTTACGGTATTGCCGAGTGGTTCCTTTCATAGTTTTTGGGAAAGTACAACCCAGATTAGACGATACAAATTTTACTCAAACACCAACATTAAAGTTTCCGAACAAGTCCAATGAAAATTAACAGTATTTTAAGCCTTTTTGCTCCTAAAGACATAAAGTTTTTTCCGTTATTGAACGAAACAGCCGAGATATTAGATCGGGCTGCCGTCCTTTTAGTTGACTTGTTTTCGCCGGATGGGGACGCTCGAAGAATCGAAATTTGCAAATTGATTAAAGAAGAAGAAGTCAAAGGCGATAAAGTCACCGGTTACATTTTTAAGGCACTCAATGAAACATTTCTTACCCCTTTTGACAGGGAAGATATAAGTGCATTGGCAGACGATATCGACGATACAATTGATGCCATCAATAGTACCGCCCATAAAGTATTGCTGTATTCTCCTGAAACCTTACCGGATTCCACGCTTCAATTAGCGGAAATCATAAAAAAAGGAACAGCGGAAATTAAATCCGCCGTGTATGGATTATCCAATGTAAAAAAATCTGACCAGCAAGTTCGTAAACACGCCGAAGAGATAAAAAAATTGGAGGAACAGGCGGACGTTTTATACGAACAAGGTATTACCAACCTTTTCAAAAGCGATATAAGAACCATTGAATTGATTAAAATAAAAGAAATCATTCAGAAGTTGGAAAAATCAGTCAATAGAATCAATAGTGTCGGTAAAACACTGAAAACAATTATTGTAAAGTACTCCTAAAAAATAAATACACATGGCTTTACTCATTATCATTATTGTTCTGGCTCTTATTTTTGATTTAATCAATGGTTTTCACGATGCCGCAAACTCAATAGCGACGGTCGTTTCCTCTAAAGTATTGACTCCGGTACAGGCAGTTATCTGGGCGGCATTTTTCAATTTTTTCGCTTACTTTATTGCCGTTCATTTTTTAGGCGGATTTGGAGAAAGTATTGCCAACACCGTTGCTAAAACAGTCCGCCCTGAATTTATCACATCGGAAATTGTCATCGCGGGACTTATTGCGGCGATTACCTGGAACTTAGCAACATGGAGATTAGGAATTCCCTCGTCTTCTTCTCATACGCTGATTGGCGGTTTTGCCGGAGCCGCAATTGCCGGAAATGGATTTAATTTTTGTGTCGTTCACGGTAAAGTTATCACTTTAATCGCTGCTTTTATCGTGGCGGCACCGCTTATCGGTATGGTCATCGGCTCTTTCGTAACGTTATTAACACTTCACCTGTTTAAGAATGTCAAAGCGAAAAATGCCGATGCGTGGTTCAAACGCCTACAATTGGTATCGTCAGCTTGGTTAGGTATTGGACACGGATTGAACGACTCGCAAAAAGTCATGGGAATTATCGGCGCAGCATTAATCGCCGCCAATAACCCTGAATTAAAACAATTTGTTCCCAATTTGCCGGAATGGCTGAAAATGGGTTCTATGGCAGAGATAAAAAGTTGGATACCCTTGTCTTGTTTTACTGTGATTGCTTTAGGGACCATGGGGGGCGGTTGGAAGATTATGAAAACGATGGGTAACAGTATTACAAAAATAAACCCCGTCGAAGGTTTTTGTGCCGAAATGGCAAGCGCAATGACGTTGCAAATTTCTGAAGTGTTACATGTTCCGGTAAGTACAACCCATGTCATCACCGGAAGCATTATTGGTGTCGGTTCTGTGAAGCGTTTGTCAGCCGTTCGTTGGGGAGTGACTTTTAATCTTTTTTGGGCGTGGGTTCTTACCATTCCCGTAAGTGCCGCGCTTGCCAGCGTGATCTACTGGGTCATCCGGTTTGTTAAAATCGGTTAAAAAGTAACATTCTGCTCGTTTTTGCTCATAGTACATACCGTACATGATTGAAAATTGTTATGATGACAAAATAACGATGACAACATTTTTTCCTCTGTGACCCCAGTGCCTCTGTGCGCAACACCACTCACTTCTCATCTTCCAAAAATTTTTTCAACTTCTCAATATCAATCAGCCCCGCATCGTCTTCCCGCGTCAATTCCGCAAATTTACATTTGGCTACCAGATTCCCTTGTTCGTCCAGAATACATAGCAAACCGGTTTCTTCTTTTGTCAAATCAATATCAAGTTGTTTCGTTATAAAAATCACATCGTCACTCGGATTCAAAAACTCAACTTCGCCGCCAACAAGTTCATAGCGGCTGGCAACGTCGCGAACAAGAATGTTATTTATAAACGGATTTAGTGAAAACATATACGGTTTCCGTGCTTGATACTGGAAAACAATTCGCTCATCTAATTTGTTACGTTCATCTAATTTGTTACGTTCATCAAAATATAACAACATTTTTCGTTTTCGTAACGATGCTGATTCAATCGCTGCCGAGAAACGTTGAATAAACTGTCCCTCTGTTTCCGGCGATCGGATGTAACGATCCGCGTTGTAGTTATATCCAGCCAAATGAGATTGCACCTTTATATCAGGCAACGTGATATTTTTGTTTGGAATGAACAGATTAATGATATTATTATTCGTGCCATCATTATGATATTCCTGCCCTTTCCCGTGAAAAGTGAGCAAATAAAAAGCACCAACACTCAAATTTTCAATCTCATAACTGCCATCCTCCTTCGTTTGAACGCTGATTTTCTCTCCAACCGTTCGCGTATTTCCCATAAAAAATCCACTACATAATTGTAATCCAACCGTCATATCTTGTGCCGGTTCGTTGGTATCAATGTCAATCAGTTTACCTTTAACAGTTACGGTCGGTTGTAATGTAATAGTTACGTTTTCAACGTAACCACTCACAAACTTTGTCCCTCGATAAATAATTTTACCGCCATTCGTCTCAACCGCCGCAATCAGAGCATCGTAACTTTGAACCTGTTGCCAACTAACTTGTCCGTTATGGTCTGTTTTCAAACGCTGTCCCTGCGATTGAATCTGTACTTCAATATTTTCGACCGGCTTACCGTCAGCATCGTTCACTTGTACACGCAACGGACGATTACTTGGGCGAAGAAGTTGTTCTTCTATTAACACTTCCGTACTATCTTTCTTGATAGTGAAATAACGGTCTATCGAGTAGTAATTGTTTCCCGATTGATGAAGCATTAGCATATAGTTGCCGCTGTGTAAATAAAAAACAGCAATTCCGTCATCGTTTGTCTTCGCCCAACGAGATTCAGTTTGTTTGGTCTGACCGTCTGGCGTGGTGTACAGATGTTGTATTGAAAGCGATTCGTGTGAGATATGTTTTCCGGTACGAGCGTTCGTAACGTGGATCAAAACTTTCGTTGCCGGTTCAAGAGTGAGATTGACATCAAAACTCGGTTTGTCTTCTGTGATTTCAACCAGCGTCGGGCGAGAACAGTTGCCGTTACTATCATACGCCTCAACGTACAATAAATCGCCAACACGTGTCTTGAATGTATGCTTGCCGTTTTCGATATGTAACGATTGCCCCCTCGACGAACGGGCGGTTGTAATATGCAAGCGGCATTCAACTTTCGGAACCGGATGTTTTTCCGAATCGTAAACTGATATCGTCACCGGAACTTCATCGGCAGGTTTATCTTCATCCGCAAACAAACCTGCATTGCAAACCGACAAAACAACAGTAGTTATCGTAACAACGAAAAGTAAATTTATCCGTGACATAGAAAGTCTCCGCGAGAAATAAAGAAGTGGTTAGGATTTATCAAAATGAATCGTGTCCTGTACACGTTCAACACAGCGGGATATTATAAACTTTTTGGAGAGCGGATACAATCGGATACCGCCCGCACCCCAGTTTTCAGAATTATGATAACGACGACATTTCCGCGTAAGAACCGTTTCCCGCCGATACTACTTCCCATACGGTCGTCTTCCGTTTCGACTTTGTCACCTTTAATATAGTTTTTACAAGTTGGTTTGCGTCCAGCGGTAACGGTATTATACCATCGTTGCTGTTTGCTACCTTATTGAGAGTTTTTGACCTCATTAATAGCGATGCAGACCCCAGTAGTATGATTCCGCGACAGAAACCTAAATTCCGTATTCTGGTCATCAGATTTTCGCCTGAATTTCCCAGTCTTGAATTGATTATTACCGCGTCGAAGAAACGCCCTTGATTTCTTTCCGCAAGCAACAATTCAATTGCCGCCGTATCGCTATCTATCGGTTCTACCATCGCACCAAACTGACACAACGTATTTTCAACATACGACCTATGCGGCACATTATCATCTACCACCAACAATCGTAATCCGCCCAGCGCGTATTCCGGTGAAGATTTTTGAGGTTCTTCTTTATGTTGTTCCGTCTGGCTATGCGTGTGTGTGTTGGTTCTTGCGGGCGATAGTAACGCTACTGGTACGAACAAAGTGAACGTACTCCCTACATTCGGCGTACTTACAACACGAATCATTCCGCCGATTGACCTTGCCAACGTTTGCGCGGTACAAAGATTAAACTTGAGCGACGCGCTGCCGCTATCCCACTCCGCTCCCTCCTCAATATCACTGTTTTCAGGCAACGTAAAACGTGATGTAGGAGACATTGAACTTTTTCTCGTGTCGAAGTATGGTTGGAACAATGTCGGAATTTTTTCAGGACGTATCCCGCGACCGGTGTCCGTAATGCTAATCACTAAGTAAGACAAACGTTCAAAAAACGGATTCACAAAATCATCGTAGTTAAACGAGATTATTGACTGAAAATCACGTAACCATTTTTCGGAACTGCTTAAACCAATTTGCGACAACGCATCTGACCGTTGAATTGTCATATCAACCGTAATCTTGCCGCGTTCGGTAAACTGAAACGAATTATCGAGTAACGTTAGCAGGATTTTCATACATGACGCATCGTCAACGATAATTTCATCGGGAGCGTCTTTGTCAATGTTAATAGTGAAGTTAATACCGCTCTTACGGCATATCCATCCCGCGACACTGTTGTCAACCACCGAGAAAGCGTCACGTAACGAAACTCCCCGCAGTCCCGATTCGGGATGTTCCATACTGACATTGATGTAAGTATGAACCGAGTCAAGCATCGCGAGTATTTTCGCACTTTTTCTGTTTATCGCTTGCAATGCCTTAACGTACCCGCCCACCGCGTTTTTGTATTCGAGCAAGTTTTGTTCCCTGATAACTACAATGTTATGACTTATCACCGCGAAGTGAGCGGACAGCATTTCCAACATATTTTGCATAAATTCCTGTTTATTGCTGTCGGACGACTCAACACGCACAATATGCTGCCGTGTACTTTCAACCGTTGAAAACATTTCCTTCATATACAACCGAAGGTTTTTCTCGTCGCGTTTTCGTGTAATAAAGAAACTGAGCCGAGAGAAAAAGTACAGTAAGCAAGTGTAAAAAACTGTACACGGACAGATTCTCCCTGTATAAATTGATTGATACCAATCGCTTGCCCAGAAATCGACACCGACCAGCGACTCGATATCATCATTATTGTTGAATATCGGCTGGATAGCCGAAACCCAAGTTCCCCATCGGTCGGTCACGGGGGATTTAGAAACGCTCAACTTCTTTTCACGTATCGCAATTCTTATGTCGTCATCCATCGCCACTAGCGTACCGGGCAAGTCATCTATTTCATTCAAACCGTCAATTTTGTTGTCACGATTCATATCAAACGCAGGCGACAAAACAAGTTCAGCATTGGCGGCTTCGGCACTCGATACACGAAACGTATAAATCGAACCGATTATTGGAAGCAACCGTTGGTATTCACGAAGTAAATCCATACCGGCTTGATAACGCGGGGCGCTAGTGTTATCGTCAACTGGTAACAATGCGTAGTTGTCGGCAATAACAGTAGAAATGTGATACGTAATGTTCTCAATCAAATTTCCAAGACCTCTAACAACCTGACGGTCAGACCAATGAATAAAAAAACAGCAACTGGTACAAATCGCCAAAAACAAAGCCCATGCAACAAACAATATCTTACGATAAGTCCGATGTCTATTCCGAAAAGTAACAAACCCCAAAACGGACACCGAGACAAAAAGCACGATACCGATAGTAACGTCGGAAAAGAATAATTTTAACAAAAACATAGTGGGCGAATATAAATAAAAAGTTACCTGACGCAAAAAATAACAATAAGCACAGGAAAACATCATTGTACCAAGTATAAGCACAAATGTAAATACGGATTGAAAATTGTTTGTGCCGTGATGTAGAACCAACTTCCTGAACATCACAAATTCCCGTTATGCTGCCGAAATCTCTCAATTTTCACGAAAAAGTCCGATTATAACGACTAATTTACCAAATTTTCCTATTTTTTCACTTTTTTGCTGCTAATTAACGACATATCTTTGAACAAGCGATTATAATGTTTGTCTGTGTCTGGTAAACCTTAACGATTTTACTGACAACAAAACTGTTTCAACAACACCTTTAAGAAAGGATTATAACAATGGCAGGAATATATCTTAATACAGACGTAGCGTCGATGATTACGGCTTTACAGGTTCGGAAAACTAACGACAAGTTGAACAACTCAATGTTGCAACAAACAACGGGATTGAAAATCAACTACGCAATTGATGACCCATCGGGATTGGTTGCGAGCGAAGTGATGCGGGGTGAACTGGCATCAATTTCAGCCGCGAAGACGAATAGCGAACGCGCAATCGGAATGTTCAAAGTAGCCGACCAAGCGTTAGGATTGATAAGCGATAAGTTGACGAAAGCGAAAGAACTAGCGGGACTGATATCCAGTGGTAATGAAATAGAGGCAAATAACGATGAGTTTACGGCAATTATGCAATCTATTGCGCGTGATATTCAAACAACATCTTATTCAGGAAATAAACTGTTTTATAATACTGGTACAGGTGCTTTTGAGGCGTTTGAAGAATCAAAATTTCAAGTTGGTACAGATACTTCCGGTGAAGGTGTCGTGTCTTTTCAGTTAAAAAATTTGGCAGGAAATGATACGGCTACTGGAATGGCAAGTCTATCGAAACTTGTTACGGATGAAAAAGCAATGTTTGTTGGGGACAACACTATTTTCGCTGGTACCGGTTCACCGCGAGGTTATGGAAATGGTTTGCTATATAATCTCTCCGTTTCTAGTACTATCGGCGGTGTTGCGGCAGGCAATGGATTTGATATAACTGCGAGTAGTATCCAGAAAGATGCGGTAAAGCAAAACGCATTGGCTGCTGTGGGTGATATTGACAAAGCCATTAGCGATGTCGCTCGCTATCGCGGTCAGATCGGTGGTTTCCAGAAATACTCATTGGAGTCGTCAATCAACTCTCTCAATAATCGTTTCACACAAGTCACCGCTGCCGAAGCCGACATCCGTAATGCCGACGCAACGCAATTGACACAAGATATTACATCCGGTCAGTTGTTGTTACAATCCGGTATATCAACGTTGTTACTAGCCGGACAAAACAGGAGTTACGCACTAGCGTTGCTGGGATAAGAAGCCGCCCCCTTTGGCTGAAGCCGACGGCAATGCGACTGCTATGATGTATTGCCGTCGGTTTTAACCGACGGAGACGGTGCGTCTCTAAACGGCTATTAAGTCGCGCTAGCGACTGCACTTTATTAAATTACTGTTGGAAAATATAAAAATACCCCCGCTAATTTTTACACACCCTCAACGTGGGTGTGTAAAAAGTTTGTAAGTATTTTGGCAGGGTATTCTATTGACAATCCCACGTGGCATTGTCGCAAAAAGTGGGGTAGTTATACAAAACCTACAAAAATTTTACCCCCCCTCAACGTCATTGATCCTGTTGCGTCATTGACCAATATGAAAACTTTGATACAATTACCGGTCGTTTTTTATAAGCAATCGGCTAACGTCCAAACAGAATCACAACAATCTATGTCGAATACCGCTAGCAAACACAAACTTCCAAACATCGAAAAATTGAAACTCAAAAAGACGCGGCGGCGGTTGCCTTATTTTCTGTTGATTGTCAGTTTTCTTGGTGCCGGTTTTTTAATTGGCACTTACGCGATGAACGCCGGTGACCGTCCACTCGTTATCTCACCTCAAAATACCGGCTTTGTTGAACCGCTCAAAAACGGTGGTCGCGAAGTTGACTTCTTCGCCGCAACGAAAACGATGTACGAACCGCATTCCACTGATGAACCAAACGCATTCACAAAATTACTCACCGTTACCGGTAAAACGATACTGAACGACCGTACTCCTGACTGGTTCTGGAACGCACTCTGTACCGAGTTACAACTTGACCCAAAGTTTCAACCGTCCGCCAAGTTCGTTCCGTTACACAAATACCTCGAACTCACATTCCCCGACAACAGCGAGTACGCCGAAGACGATTACCCGCCAATTCAACGTCAGCGAATCGTTTACGAAGATGTGACGACGAAGGCGTGGTCACTGAAAGACCACCCGTACCTCAACGACTGGCTAACCGCGAACAAGCAGGTTCTCGACACGTTAGTTGAGTGCAGCCGCTCGAACATACTTTTCTGCCCGCGTCTGTGGCGAAGCGATAAAGATTTGCCGGAAACGCAAGTCGGAAATAATGCGGTGACAACAATGCGTCTAATTGATGCGTTAATCTGCCGCGCGATGTCGCGTCTATCCGACGAAACAAACGAAGTCGGTGAAACGAGCGGTGAACAAAATGTAACCGAAAAACCAAAGTCAAACCGAGATGCCGCGCTCGACGACCTCATTGCGGCGTACCGTTTCGCGAAGTTGATGACAAACTCCGTCTGGGTCAGTGACCGTCAACTCCTTCCCGCCATCGACAAACAACCGCTCACCGAGCCGCCCGCAAAATTACTCTCCGCTCTGCGAGCCGCGAACTTCGACAAAGACCAACTCAAACGTCTCGCCGTCCAACTCGACCGCCTGCCTCGTGAGCAGTTCGGACTAATCGACATCTTCACCGTCGGTCAGTACGAATCTCTTGATGTCGTATCAGGTCTGGCGTGCGGTCGTCTCTCGCGAACGAATCCAATGTTAGTTGAATTTTTACCGGCGGAAAGCAAAGGTGACGGTATCGACTGGAGTATCGTTGCACGGAGCGTAACGAGATTTTATACCGAAACTTTATCAATACTATTGGAGCAAGACCCGCTCAAACAAGCAACTATGTTAGAAGTGCCGGGAGTATTAGAGCGAAGCGAAAGCCGCCAATCGTCGTGGTATATTCCAAGTCGCCGAAGCCGCAGCGAACAAATCGGCGACCTGCTGGCAATCCGCTCGTCAACGCTCCCGAAAGCACTCTGCTTATACGAATATCGCCGCCGAGCGTGGGACGATATGTTCCGTCTCGCGGTAGCGTTAGAACGTTATAAACAAGAACACAACAACTATCCCAATACGTTAGAAAAGTTAGAACCAAACTTCATAACTTCAATACCAACCGACCCGTTCACCAACAGCAAACCATACCGTTACAAGTTAGAATCATCACCAAACGTAACGGACGAAGACGCGGCATCGGGCAACGCCTACATACTATACAGTGTCTCAGTTGACCTGAAAGACGACGGCGGCTACAAACAAGAAGAACTAATGACAAAAGGCGACGGCGACATCAGAGTAAGAATGCCGCTTGACGCGAATTATTACAAACTGAAAATCGAAGTGGATGTTGAGAATAAACCGTAGGATTTATCCTAATGCTTAACAGCCGACGGGGTGTTGCTTGTTCGCCAGTGAACTTGTGGAATAAGAAACCTTATTTTACAATAGGCACCTCATTAGCAAATGCATGTCCACAAACAACCTCATTACCTCATTTAGAACCAACAATAAGGTAATGAGGTTATGTTTGGGGGGCTTGTATTTGCTACTGAGGTGTTTTTTTGTAAAAAACCGTAGACTAAAGTCTACGGTTAATAAAGTGCAGTCGCTAGCGCGACATAATTTCTACGCAACACCCCGTCGGCTGAAGCCGACGGCAATGTTTTCTTTGCCCCGCAAGGGGCTAAATATGCCAGTGTTTATTAACATAGCCCCCGTGCTGTCGCACGGGGTTATCCATATTTAACCTCTACGGGCAAAATCTTCGCATTGTTGGCAAGCATTTCACGGCGATTTGTTTCAGTTTGGCGATTCGTCCCACGTCGTCGTCCATCAATTCTAGCAAGTCGAAGAGCCGTAAGAGTACAAACAAGCCGGACAGCAATGTTACCTCCGTTGGCGGACTGCCGTGTTTTTGACTCTTCCCGTTCAACCGAACCAGCACCC
>JAITST010000129.1 GCA_031287585.1 Planctomycetaceae bacterium
GGAATTGTTGCGGTTAGAGCAAGTTGTATCCGAATACAATGCCGATGTGCGGTATTATCAATCGGCGTTCGAGACGGCTGTACAAACAGAACAATTTCATCAAGAACGTGTCAACCAAGCGAGACAAAGTGTTGAGCAAGCGGAATATACTTTGTCTTATCGTCAAGCACAGGTGTTGGAAGGTGAGGAAGGTAATATGCGCTATCCGAATTGTGACTACGAGGCAATGAATGCGGCACAAGCAAGAAGCGAGTTAAATGAAGCAAGACACGAACTCGAAAGAGCGACTGCAGACCGAATGAAAGTTGAGCGGCAAGTTGAAGAGATGCAGCAATTGCTCTATCAAGTGAAACAACTGCAAGAGCAAACGCAAGCGGCTTTGAGAGTCCATTTGGCTAAAATTGACAGCGTTCTTGAAGCAACAACAAGCCGTCTGACAAAAGCCGAACAAGAGTTAGGCGGGTACTTAAACACTTCCACGCTTGGGGCTGTTATGACAGCGTCTAGTAAAGGATTCGCTGCACCTTCGCAAGCGGTACAAATCGGTTTAGCGGTTGCGGAAACGGCAAGGATGATAGCAACCCCGCCCGGAACCGACGACGTTATTGCACAAGGAGTACAGGCAGTTGCGAACGGAGCGGCTGCCGCTATGGGAGGGTTTATGGAAGCAACTATCCGGCAACACGGGACAAACGCGGCTACGAACCTTCAAAACTTACAAATACAACAAGCGATTACCGAAGGAGGCAAAGATAATGTTTGACGAAATTTTAGGGAAATTATTGAGTACCGAAAATGTTTTCAGAGAATCCGTGCGCGACGAATTCGGGACGCGAATGATAAGCAACCTGTTTGAACCGGTTCGTAACGAAACGAACGCGCTTGTGCTAATGCACGAAGAGTTAGAAAATTCACTCATGAACTTTGAATCATTGCGTGCAGAAATTAAAGGGATTATGTAAAACCATATAGGCATTTCTAAAAACCTCAATTTTAACCGCAGAGTTCGCAGAGAAACGCAGAAATTTTATTTTGAAAATCTTTTGTAATAGAATAAGTTACAAAAAAATACTCCTCTGCGACTCTTTGTGTCCTCCGCGTTAAAAAAGAGTTTTTAGAGATTTCTTTACAACATTTGCCCATTACCTGTCTATTGTAATTAATTTTGAGATAGGTTAGAATCATTGTCGCTGTTTGTATAACTTTTTCAATTCTCACAACACAAAAAATAACTATGACAACAATACTTTCAGTTCGGCATAATGGGAACGTCGCTATCGGCGGCGACGGGCAGGTAACTTTGGGTGACAGCGTAATGAAGGCGGACGCTCACAAGATTCGTACATTGCTCGACGGTAAAGTCATCACTGGTTTCGCTGGTTCTACCGCCGACGCGTTCGCTCTGATGGAACGTTTTGAAATTAAGTTGAAAGATTATCCGTCGAATACCGCGAAGGCGGCTACCGAACTTGCGAAGGAATGGCGTACCGACCGTGCGTTGCGGCGTTTGGAGGCAATGATGATTGTTGTTGACGCGTCGATTACGCTATTGTTGAGCGGAACGGGTGACGTAATTCAGCCGACTGACGGAATCACCGCCATAGGCAGCGGCGGCAACTACGCAATCGCGGCGGCGCGCGCGTTGCTCGTACATTCGACTCTGTCGTCGAAAGAGATTGTCGAACACTCGTTGAAAATCGCGTCTGAGATTGACATATACACCAACGACAAAATCAGTGTGATGGAGTTGTGAGACTCAAATTGTAAGTACCCCAATAATGCGTGCGGTAGTATGTTTTGCCTCAACCCTCTTTTCTCATTCCTTCAATGTTTGTCGCTGTTTGCCCACATTGTCTTACCAAGTACCAATTAAAGGGTTCTCTGATTGGTGAGGCGGCTTCTTGCAGGGCTTGCCATAAGACCTTTATACTTGTGGATACTATTGATAGCGATGATAATACTGTTACACAAATTGCCGGTGTTAGAACACAAACAGTTTCCGTCAATTCATCTGAAACTATTTCTGACCCCGCTATTTCGTATCGTATTTTGAGTGACGACGATGTAACGTTGATGGGCGACACGTCTCTCTCTATCAACATCCAGGACACCGACAGAATTTGGAATGTCGGTGATGTTATTCTCGGTACTTATGAAGTTATTCCGATTGCGCCGGGGATACCGTTTGCCGAAGGCGGAGTTGGTGTTGTTCATCATGTTTATCATCGTGAATGGGATATGGACTTGGCTGTTAAAAGTCCGAAGCCGGAGATTTTCAAAACTGAAACCGGCAAGTTGAGTTATGAACGTGAAGCACAAACCTGGATTGAACTTGGTTTACATCAGAACATCGTTACCTGCTACCTCGTTCGGCGTATCGACGACACGCCGCGTCTGTTCGCGGAGTTTGTCGGCGACGGAAACTTGCGTGATTGGATAAACGATGGTCGTCTTTATCTCGGTGACGAAACCGAGACGCTTGCTCGTATTGTCAACATCGCGATTCAGTTTGCGTGGGGGTTGCAACACGCTCACCGTAGTAAGTTGTTGCACCTCGACGTTAAACCGGCGAACGTTATGATGTCCGGTATGACTGCCAAAGTAACCGACTTCGGTCTCTCGCAAGGAGTCGCGTTCAGTCCCGAAGCGAGCGAACTTGCACAAAGTTTGCAAGCGAGCGGAATGACACCGGGTTTCTGTTCGCCGGAACAATTCGTGTTGTTCAATTCGCTGCAAAAAACCAACCAGCCAACGTTACCGACGATAACGTTGCAAAGCGATATATGGTCTTGGGCGGTGAGTGTGCTTGCGATGTTTTATGGTTGTTCACCGTGCCGCAAAGGTGGGCAGACCGCGAGAACAGTTTTGAAATTGTTACTGAAAGAAGAAAAACAACGAGACAATAGACTCCCGATACCGCCTTCGATAATCGAACTGCTGTTCCACTGTTTCGAGGAGGAACCGTCGCGCCGCCCGGAGTCAATGGATGTTGTTGCCGAACGTATGATAGCGATTTATCGTGAGATAACCGGTACTCATTTTCCACGCCGCAAGCCCGTCAGTACAACGTGGACACCCGATAGCATCAACAACCGAGCCATTTCACTGCTCGACCTTAACAAACCAAACGAAGCGTTTTCGTTGCTCGCGCACGCAGCGAAAATGCACCCATGGCATCCTGAAGTTACGTACAACCAAACGATGCTGATGTGGCGGCACGGACAGTTGACCGACATTGATGCCGCTGACCGTTTGGATACGTTAGTTAAAGCACGTCACGGTTCCGCGATAACACTTTTCGCACTCGGTTTGTTACAACGTGAACGCGGTAATCTGCAAATGGCGGCGGAAACATTTGATGCCGCGTTTGAAGTTGAAAATCGTAACGAAATCAAACGTGCCATAGCGTCAACAGCGAAACTAATTGACAAGTCGTGCCGCTGTGTTGAGAGAATAACGTTGCCGCAAGGTGTTGAGCAGGAGGTTTACATCGACAACAAGCAGACGCATATTCTATGTCAGTCATCGCCGAACGAATACTCAATATATGAAACGGCAACCGGTCAAAAGTACTATACGTTCAAAATCACGCCTGACAACGACAAACGGTTGGCGTTGAGTGAGGATATGAGAATTGAACTTATCGCCAACAAACATCAGATTGCGATGCGTAAAGTTGGAACGAATACGGCGAAGATTTTGTTTCATCCGATTCAGTGGCGGCGGGTTGCGCAGCAAGGTGAGAACTCAGCACCGAAGAAAAGTACGTGGACAGCAATTGTTCGCGGTGCGGGAGTCAAAGTTTCCCCAAAAACAGAAGACGGATTGCGGAAGCCGCACGTGTTGTTTGGACATCGTGACAATATAACCGCTATTGACATCGAGCAATCGCAACGTTTCGCGGTGACTGGTGCGGCAGACCAAACGTTGCGTATTTGGGAATTGGAGACGGGACGTTGTGTGCGGACATTTACGTCACTCGGCGGCAGCGTTTACGGAGTTTACTTCGGCGGTACGGGCAAGTTTATTCTGTCGTTGATAGTCGGCGGCTCGATACGGTTTTGGAATGTTGAACTGTTATGCGAACAATCGTTTCGTTCGCCGTATTTTCTTTCGCACGTTTCAAGTTCGGAAGAAGTCGGCAGGCAGCAAGAGGAGATGAATCAGTGTTGCGAACGAATAAACGCGGCGGTTGAGACGAATGATTTCACAAACGCTTTATCGTTGATTGAACGCGCGAAGACGTTGCCGATGTGGGAATCGGTTCGTAGTTCGCAAGTCGATTGGTCATCGATAATCCGTCACTGCCAGCGTAAGTCGCTCGACGATGCTGTATGTACGACATCGTTGGTCGGACATCACGATGTTGTTTCGGCGGTGACGTTGTCGATTGATGGCTCACTTGCCGCGTCGTGCGGGAAGGACAACACGATTCGCGTTTGGAATCTCGACGATAACAGTTGTAAGACGGTTCTTGAAGGGCATAACGATTGGGTGAGTTCAATTGCGTTCACCCAAGACGCGGCGTATATTGCGTCGGCGAGTTGGGATTCTACCGTTAGGATTTGGAGTTTGAAGACGTGTAAATGTTTGCGGACGTTTGGTGAGAAGGTGAAACAGATAACGCAAATCGCGATGGACAGGCAGGGACACTCTGTCGCGATTGCAAACGGTTCGGGCGGTATTATCGTTTGGAGTCCGATGCAGGATGTTATGGTGACAAGTTTTCAAGCCCATTATTGCGGCATAAGCGCGGTGTCGTATAGCCGTGACGGACGTTTCATTATTACGGGTAGTGAAAACGGTGATATTGCCGTGTGGGAATCGTTGACGGGGAAAAACGTTTGCAAGATTAACGTTCACAAATCGCCGGTGGTAGATGTTAGACTGACGACAGATATTTCGCACGTGGTATCACTCGGACGCGGCGGAAGTCTGATGATGAACCGGCTTGCGGACGGAAAAATTGTTACAGATACAAGAGTTCATTCCGCAGATACGTTGTCAATGGAATGTACGGCGGACGACCGTTTCGCGATAACAACGAGTAAAGACCGAAGAGTAAGTGTAACAAACCTGCAAACGAAAGAAACAAAACAAATTGAAGGACATCCCGGGGCGGTGACAAGTTGTGCGTCAAACTTGTCGGGACAATGTTTGGTAACGGGATGCGAGGACGGGAAGGTAAGAGTTTGGCAACTGTTCTGGGCGTTCGATTTTGAGGGCTGGAAAGATGATGTTGATAAAAAAGCGGAATCATACATAAAAACATTGTTGACATTATTCTGTCCTCAAAACGATCCAACGTTCCCGCCAAAACTAGAACAGGAAAGCCGGCGCAGAATCCAATTAGAATTGGAATACAGAGGATTGGGAAACATAAAACCAGCCGCAGTAAAAGAATGCGTGGAGATAATGGTTAAGAAATGGTAAGCATCCGTCAGAGAATAACTCGTCCCAATCTTTTCTGGCTGAACACGATTGAAAATTGTTTGTGTCGCGATGTAATCGTAACCCAAAATGCTGATTGTGGAACATCAAAAACGTATCG